>NZ_JBNQGD010000047.1:0-6003 GCF_050436765.1 Arachidicoccus sp.
CCATCACAGGTAAACAACCTGTACCTAACCTCTGTAAAACTACAATAGAACTGACAAGCAAAATCGCCATAAAAATAAAGCTATATATAGGCCGCCTGATAAAAAACCCTACCCATTTCCTTTCTTTTATTTCATGGACAATTTGCTTTTGGGGTTTTGTTTTTTTGTTCTTCGACAAAAACAGATAAACCACCGGAAGCAATACCCAGGTAGCAAAGAAGGAACAGATTAAAGTAATAATCATTGTGTTGGTCATTACTTTAAAATAAGCACCGGCAACACCAGTCATCAATATAAAAGGAATAAAAATAACGATGGTGCTGATAGACGAACCAATCATCGCTTTCAATAGATATTTGATAGCTTTCTGGACAAGTTTAGGCGCAGATTCATCCGGATGTTCTTCGTGCGTTCGGTGTATTTGCTCCACGACCACAATGGCATCGTCAATGATTAAACCAATAGCGGCAGCAATAGCCCCCAGCGTCATTATATTGAAGGTCTGCCCGGTAAAATATAAAGCCAGTAAAGTCAGACTTAGTGTAATTGGAATAGTAATTAAAATTGTCGCACTTGCTTTGCCGGATTTTAAAAATAGAATAGCAACGAATACCGCTAAAATCAGGCCTATCCATAGTGCATCCGTAACACTTTTTACTACATCATTGACAAAGCTGGCCTGTACATAATAGGGTTTGATAACCACGTCGTCGGGCAATATCTTCTTTAATGCAGCGAGTTGCTTTTGCATATTAGCAGAAACATCAATCAAATTGGCATCTGGCTGTTTAATTACACCAATCAACACACTTTCTTTGCCATTTGCATTTACTTTGATGTATGATTTAGCCGGATGAACGACAACGGTGGAAATATCATTTAAGGTAATAACCCGTTTCCCATCATTTTTAATAACCGTATTCTGCAACTGGCTTACGTCATGCATTTGTGCATCTGTAATGGTCAGATACATCAATCGATAATCAGACAAATAACCGTTGGAACGAATGAAATTGGTATTATTTAAACTTTGCGCAACTATTTCAGGCGTGATGCCGAGGTGGCTCATTTTTTCCTGATTTAATATAACCCAGTATTCTTTGTCTTGCCCACCCATAACACGTATATCGCTTACACCTTGCACTTGCGAAAGAAAGGGTTTGACGGTATAAAGTGCCAACTGCTTTAGCTCCATCGGGCTTCTGGTCTTGCTATCGAGCGAATAGCCACTTACAGGCAGGATAGAGGGATTCATTTTTTCTACAGAAATGCTTACTCCCGCCGGTAAGTCATTTCTAATTTGATTGATGCGCGCTTCAATTTGTTGCTTGCTTAAATCGATATTCACATTCCAATCCATAAATGCCGAAATTTCACAACTGCCCCGGCTGGTAGTGCTGTGTATTCGTATTAGCCCTGGCACTTGCTTGATGGCATTTTCCAGCGGACGTGTAACCGCAACCGTCATTTGATTTACCGGTTGCTGGCCTGCGTCTGCAATAATTTTTATTTTAGGAAAAGTGATTTCAGGAAATAAAGAGGTTTGCATTTTGGTAAATGCAAATACACCGCCCATCAAAGTCAAAATAATGACGACAATTAAGGGGTTTTTATATTTATAAAAGAAAGGCTCTTGCATTATTTTTGAATTGAAACGCTTGCTGTGTCGCCCAAACCGTAACCTCCCCGACTTACAAAGCGCTCGGTTTTAGAGATTTGTGGCGCTATTATTTCTACACGACTATCATTTTCTAGTCCCTTTTGAATATTTATTTTAACGGCTGTAGAATCGTTGAGTAATTTCATTACCCAAAATTGTTGTTGTGTTTCGTCCGTAAAAACTGCCGATTTGGGGAGCGAAAGATGCGTAGAGGCATTTTTCAACAGCTCAACCTGCGCTATTAAATTCTCAGGAATATTATAGTTTCCTTTGATTTTGATCAGTACTTTTTGCGTTTGAGAAACACTGTCTACCTCAGGCATTATTTGCGCAACATAACCTTGTAGTCTTGTACTGTCCGGTAAAATAATAGCAAGATCTTTATTCTTTAATAATAGCTGATGATCTTCGTAGGGCAGGTTTAACACAAAACCGAAACTGCTTCTATCGGCTAAAGTAACCAATGGTTCACCTTCCTGCACATAATCTCCGGACTGATGACTAAGTGCGACAACGATACTGTTGACCGGACTCTTTATTTTATTAATCCCCGAAAACTTAAAAGTCGAGTCCAAATTATTGATGGTATTACCAATACTTTTTGCTTCCTTGGTTTCTAAAACAAACAGCGTTTGTCCCGCATTTATTTTATCTCCAATATGAATATTGGAGCGAATAATATAACCATTGATATTGGCCTTTATATCATTTTTTAAAAGATAAGTCGCCACAGCATTTATGGAAATCTCATTTCTTATGATAGCCGTGTCCGGGTTTACAACGCTCACTGCCGCTATAGCCTTCGGAGCTGCATCCTCCGGTGCCGGGGTTGAACAAGCAGATAAAAAAATACAAAATGATAGAACCGCATATAGATATTTTTTGCTCATTTACAGTAAGATTAAATTGTTAAGCTGCGCTATTAAGAGCATTCTAGACAGATTATTTTGAATAATACCGGTGCGCAGGTCTAAATAATTATGGATGGACAATAGGTAATCGGTCATGCGTACATCTCCTGTTTCTAGTTGCTGCTTCTCCGCATCAATTAATGTTTTGGTGTATTTCATCTGCTGCTCCCCTTGTCTGATTAATTCTTCGTATTGCTGAATCTGCTGCTGCAATTGCAAAACTTTCTGTTGGTACTGCTGCTTGGCGAAGTCACGTTGCTTTTGTCGACTGTCTTCAAGTAATTTATTTTGCATAAGAGAGGCCTTTTTTTGTTTGCCGTCATAAATGGGCAACGAAAAGTTCAGCCCCACACTTAAGCCTAAATTTTTGTAAGGCACATCGACCAGAGAAGATTGATAGCCTCCATCTGCAAAGGCGCTGATCGTAGGTTTATAGTTCAGTCCGATAATTTTGGCATCATTACTATTTTTTAAACTATCGAGTCGGTAGGTTTTAGCATAGGCACTACTGTCGAAAGAAAACTCATTGGCAATTTGCATAGCTGGTGACTGCAAATTTTGAAAAGAAGAATCTTGTAGGCCGCATAAATAATTTAGGTTACCCAACTCATTCAAAGCCTGTGCCTTTAACTGGTCTTTTACCAGTTGCTGTTGTTGCAGTGAGACTTTAAAAGCCAGGTAATCTGTCTGTCTAAAAACTGAGGACCTCGCCAATTTGCGCAGCGTTGTGTCTTCTTTCTTTAGAAAGGATAGAATTTCATTGGCCAATGCTAATTGCTGTTGGCTACCATAACTAGTAATGTACTGCTGGGTAATGCTCTGCGCCAAAGCTTTTTCGCTTAGCTTAGATTGGTTGGCAGTAATGTCTTTATTAATCCTAAAACTTTGAAGTCTTGTATCCAAATTATTTTTACCAATAATGGGTTTTGTTACTACCATTAACGCACTTACATTTTGACCATTGGTAATTGCATTATCATAGCCCCAACCATGCACGACCGGCGCATAGGTGAGGTTCCCATTCGCCGCCACTTGAGGTCCGTAGCTTGCCTTTAACTTGATACTATCCCATCCAATGCTTTCTATCTGGTTTTGATAATTGCTAAGTAAGGGGCTGTTTATTTTTGCTTGCTGCAGATAATAAGGAAGATTTTTTGTTTGAGCTATTACTAAGAATGGCCAACAAAAAATGATGGAAATCATTAAAAAAAGCCGTTTATTCATTTTACAAAATTGTAATTGAAATCTGAAGATAAACTGAAGAAATAACTTCTTAGAATAAATTAATGCGGCGTTTTTTAACTCTTTGTTGAAAGCAGGACCATTGAATGCTGTTATCCTTAGCGAAAAATTCAAATTATCTTCAGAAAGGGATAATAATATTTGCGTAGACGCAATTAAGATTAAGAATTTTATGGGCTTCATTATTTGATAATAATTACTTCTTTCTCACGAAACATTGTTAAGAAAACATCATAATAATTTTGTTGTAGAAAGATAACACTCCTTTATTTAATTTCTATCCTATGTCTAACCCTCGATTTTCCCTAACCAAGAATTGGCTATATTTCTCCTTTTGTTTTCTATGGTTTATATGCATTGGCTATTGTGTGTTTTTTATAAACAAAGAAGAATCTTTTCTTTTTATCAATTACCATAGAAGCTTCTCACTGGATGTTTTAGGAACAGTCGCGACCTGTATTGGCGACGGGTCTTTTACCATTATTCTTGCATTTATTTTATTCCTATTAAAAAAAAGAAGGCTATCTTACTTACTGTTTATTAGCTATTCAGTTTCCGGAATTATCGCTCAAATAATGAAACACACCCACCCAATGTTAAGGCCTGCAGCCTGGTTTAATCATACGACAAAAATTTACACGGCAAGTTGGTCACACTTACATTCACTGGGGAGCTTCCCTTCCGGACATGCAACATCGGTATTCGCCGCAGCGACCATTATCGCCCTGTATTGCAAAAAACCTATATGGGGCATCCTATGTTTTTTGATTGCTTGTATTACAGCCTGGTCACGCATTTATCTGGGACAACATTTTGTGGAAGATATTTGGTATGGGTCGGTATTGGGTACCGTTTCAGCCGTAACTTGCTATTCTGTATATAATTATTTACTTTTTGTAAAACAAAATCATTTATTCCATCATAGTAAGCGTGTATAATAAGGAAGCATCCATAGGCAATAATTAAACGGTTACCAAAAGCTAATAACTATTTCAACAATGACTCATAACCGATCTTTTTCTCAGAAATTATTTTTGCTCATTATTTGTGCTACCGTTATTCGTTGTTTAGTCGCTTATTCTTTAAACTTAGGGAATGATGAAGTTTATTATTTCACTTACGCTTTACAGCCAGACTGGAATCATTTTGATCACCCACCTTTGGTAGGCATTTTTATTCGTTTTTTTACTGTCAATTTACATTATAGCAATCAATTTACCATGAGGTTGACCGCTATTATTGGTGCGGGCTTCAATACCTGGTTAATTGCCAGGTGCGGCTATTTGCTACGTAATGAGCGGGCCGGCTTTATTGCAGCTATCTTATACACAACTTCTATTTATACAAGTATTATTTCAGGCATATTTATTTTACCCGATTCTCCACAGGTTGTTTTTTGGATGATGGCTTTGTGGGTACTGATAAAATTAATACAAACCCCACAGCATAAAAATGTAAATGGCTGGCTACTGCTATTCGGACTTCTGGTGGGCATTACCACTATGTGTAAGATTCACGGCGTTTTTTTATGGATTGGTTTCGGTTTATACATTATCCTTCACGATAAAAAATGGCTATTCAATCCCTATTTGTACTTCTCCATTTTAATAACATTAGTCTGCATATCTCCCATTGTTATTTGGAATTACTACAATGATTTTGCCACTTGGCATTTTAATTCAAATAGAGTATCTATTGCTCATGCAAGTTTTAATTTAGATGCATTTATCACCACAACCATTGGTCAAATCGCCTACAATAACCCGATAAACGTAACCTTATCGTTTATAGCGGTAAGCGCCTTTATAAAAGGTAAAAAATTTATGCAGCGAGACCTGGGTAAATTATTGATGTATTGCGCCTTACCCATTATTGTTATTACTACCGGTCTATCGCTACTGCGTGACACGCTGCCTCATTGGAGTGGTCCGGGTTTTATGACGCTGTTGTTACCGACAGCTATTTTTGTAGAAAACAAAATAACAGAAGTAAATAAAATCTTCTATAAAAAAATATTAGATTTCAATATGGGATTTATCGCTATTGTTTTAATAACAGGGCTATTTGTCGTTCAGCTATATCCCGGAACAATGAGCCAAAAAGTCGCACCCGAAATTGGCGCCAATGACGTAACGCTTGATATGTATGGTTGGCAAACTTTGAAACCAATATTTGAAAAAATTAGAAATA
>NZ_JBNQGD010000048.1:0-1656 GCF_050436765.1 Arachidicoccus sp.
AGAGTCCAAAAACGACGCTTAAAATAACATAAGAAAAGAAGTATAAATAATCGCCTTGTTTAAAAAGAGTAAGGCTTTCAAATGAGAAACTGGAGAAAGTCGTATATCCGCCACAAAGGCCGGTGATTAAGAATAGGCGCCATTCAAAACCGAGGCTTGCATATTTCTCCAAAGCTGCGTACATAAGACCAATGATAAAACAGCCACTCAAATTTACCAGAAATGTACCCAAAGGGAAGACTAACGTAAAGACAACACTTATAAGTAGTTGAAACAGGTAGCGAAAGATGCTGCCTATGGCGCCCCCCAATCCTATTACTAATAGCTGTTTAATCATGTGAAATCATTTTAATGCAAATTCAAGAACGCTACTTCTTTGAAAATAACCACTTTTTCTTTGGCAATGCAGCCAAAAATGATTGTAATGATGTAAGAAGAAACGTTACAAGTTCTTGCGACGGTCTATCAGCTCTAAACACGAATCTAGCTTTGAATTACTGCCTTGTGCCATAGATGATTGAGAATTTTCTCTTTCTTTTGTTCCGTATTGAAAATTTCACCACCTAGGTTTTTCTTTTTTGCCTTTGAGTCGTTCTTTGCGCAATTCACGCAAAGAATCTTTTGAATCATTAAGTTCTTCTGCAGTAAGTTTTGAAAAGGCTAGCCTTTGAGACTGATAAATACCTGTATGTCCACTAAAGTAATAAGCGGTGAAACAGGCAATGGCATAATACAAAGCATATTCTCCGCCAAACAATTCGATGCCCATTAAGGTACACGCAATAGGCGTGTTGGTAGCCCCTGCGAATACTGCAATAAACCCGAGCCCGGCCATTAGATCCACTGGAGCACCGGTAATCATTGCTACTGCATTTCCCAATGCTGCACCAATGAAAAACAGGGGTGTAACTTCTCCACCTTTGAAACCCATGCTTAGCGTTATAGCTGTAAATAATAGTTTCCAAAACCAACTGAAATAGCCGGCACCTCCTGCTTTGAAACAAGTTAACAGAGAAACACTGTTGGGATTAGGATTTGAAACGCCAAGGCCCAAATAGCTATCTGTTCCTAAAACATACGTAAGGCCGATAATGATGCATCCGCCAAGAATTGGAATCAGCCATTTCGTTTGAATAAATTTGTTACTATAATTCTTTATGGTATGAGAAAGTTCAGAGAAAAAATAACTCGCCAGACCAAAACAGATACCGCCAATTACTACTTTTAATAGGAGCCACAAATCGAAGTGAATATATTTTGCAGTAAATAGAATTGTATCTTTGAAAGTAATAAAATAGGCCGTATGGTGGATGCCCCAGGATTTACAGGCAATATCCGCTAATATACTGGAGATAAGGCAAGGCAATAATGCTTTGTGCGTAATTTTACCAACAGTTAATACCTCTAAGGCAAATATGCCGCCACTAAGAGGGACTCCAAATACTGAACCAAAGCCGGCTGCAACACCCATCATTAAAAGAATGCGTGTATCGTCTTTGCTTAATTTAAATCTCTTTACAAAAAAACTCGCAATGCTTCCCCCAATTTGTATGGCCGTCCCTTCCCGACCTGCAGATCCGCCAAATAAGTGGGTAACTACCGTTGTAATAAGCACCAATGGTGCCATTCTAAAAGGAACGCCAGCGCCCGGTTTGT
>NZ_JBNQGD010000049.1:0-3287 GCF_050436765.1 Arachidicoccus sp.
AAACAAGTATTTATACGAATTGCAAGCATCAGCCGGTAGCGTATAATTATTCGTCAACTTCCTAAAGAGTTTTAAATCATCTCCTGAATGTTCATGTTCCATTTTCATCATCTGTATAGGGCCACTCACCATTCCTTTAGGCGCCTGCGTTTTATTTTTTGCTGCAGTGACAAGGTTTTTGATATTAGGGAATAAAATTTCTTCCTCCTTCTGTAAATGATGAAGAATGTCCTGCAAAAAGTAATGAACTTTAGTCGCTAGTTCCGGCAGTTCCGGATGATTGGTTTTATGGTGTTCGGATACTTTGTGAGCCATATTATCAATCACTTCCGCATTATCTTTCGCATATTGGTGATGCGTGTTGATAATAAAATCTGCAAGAAAATCTAATGGCCACTTATCATAATCATAGTTATCGGTTACTGGCGCGGCATCTGCTGCTGCCAATGCCTTTTCCACTTCTTCAACAGTTACACCAGCTTCAGAGCTAGCCTCTTTTAATGATTTTTCACCCCCGCAACAGAAGTCGATTCCCATCTTTTTAAATACTTCTGCCTTGCGATAGTCCTTTGCAGCGATATCGCCGACAGTTGGTTCTCCGGTTTGTATATTCACAGGGTTTTTCTTTATTTCAATATACCAATGCTCCGGACCTTTTTCCAAATATTCAAATGTGAAAATATTTCCCCGCTCGCCCATTAACTGATAATATACCGGCTTTGGATCATGGTCATTATGTATAATGAAACTTTCACCCGGCTTCAAGGCATCAAAATATTCAAAGATGGTGGGATGCTTTAAGCGAGGCTCAATCAGCGTAACATCTAAAACTTTACTATCGTCTATAGTAGTATTAACTGTGCTCATTTTAATTATTATTTTATAGGTAAATCAATACCGCAAAGATAATGCATTAAAATAGTAAAAGACATTTTTATCTTTTATTATATTGCGCAATCAGGAATAATTTATAATAAAATATATTATTAGTTTATTTATAATCAATTAGAGACCTCTTCACTGTCGTCTTCAGATATAGAAGAGAACATAAACTTGACAAAATAAATTTTTAGCAGTAACATTGTAATCCAATCTTTAATACTTATTCCTATGAATGGAAACAATTTAACATTTAAAGCAATATTAACCGCTTGTCTAATTATAGGTTCGGCAACCTTTATAACAGCGCAGACCGTAACAGTAGATAATTATTTCAACAACGAAATGCACAAAGACCAAGCGGGTAAGGAAGCCAAATTCCACTATTTATGGAATGACGATGCAAACACCGGTTTTTCGAAATTGGGAGAAGCTTTTACAAACCATGGCTCAGCCGTTCTGAAAACCTTAACTGAAAAACCAACCATAGCGAATTTAAAGGGGACAGCTATTTATATTATTGCAGATCCGGACAATCTAGGCGACAATCCTCATCCAAATTATATGGATAAAGCTGCCGCCAAGAGCATCAGCAAATGGGTAAAAGCAGGCGGTGTCTTATTTCTTTTAGCCAATGACCAAAAGAATTGTGACTTAGGACATTTTAATATTTTAGCTGAAAAATTTGGCCTGCATTTCAATAAAGACTTGATATTACACGTCGTTGATGATAATCATTTTGGAGATGGTGGCATTAATACTTCAACGACGCCTATGTTTAAAACTGCCAAGGAAATTTTCATAAAAGACGCCTGTTCTATCTCTATTGATAAAAACGCAAAAGCCGTTTTAAAAGATAAAAACGGCGCCGATGTCTTAGTATATACACATTATGGAAAAGGTACCGTTCTGGCAGTTGGAGATCCTTGGTTGTATAATGAATATACCAATGGCAGGTTGCCCTCAAAATATGAAAACGATAAAGCCGCGAATGATATAGCAGCCTGGCTGCTACATCGTGTTAGAGGTCTGAAATGGTAGAAGTAAGCCAGTATTATTATTGCGCTTAGCTTTTTATTGACATTTCTTTTTCTTTGAAAAAGCTTATTTATACATACCTTTGCCGCCTTGTTCTTTGTTATAAAACCATCTGGTATAGGTTTTCCTCTAACGGGAAATGAAAAAGGAATCGCGTGCGAATCGCGGGCAGACGTGCTACTGTAAGTTCATCATCCATTGAAAAATGGTTTTGCAATATAAAAATCCACTGTAAAGATTTACGGGAAGGAATTGCAAAAGAATAAGCCAGGAGACTTACCTAAACCACAATGGCCGTAGCTTTCACGATATAAAGCTTTGGCAGTATGGAAATGCTTTCAGTCAATTCTTCTCCAACATTGAGCGTCATTTCTATGTACCTACCCTGCTTAAAATATCTAAAAATTTTACGGATAATGTAGAGCATGATTTTTATTGTTTCACGTTCCAAACAAATTAAAAACATGTTGACAAACAACTTAGGTTATCCACGCATTGGCAACAATCGCGAATTAAAAAAAGCAACAGAAGCCTACTGGCGAAAAGATATTTCGCAAAAGGATTTGTTGATCGCAGCGCAAAAAATAAGACTGCAAAACTGGCAACTACAAAAAGACGCAGGTATCGATTTAATTCCGTCCAACGACTTTTCATTGTACGATCAGATGTTGGATATGTGTCTCACTGTAAGTGCAATTCCCAAACGTTTTCACCCTTTAATCGAGGAAAAAAAACTCTCCGAAACAGATTTGTTTTTCTCCATGGCAAGAGGCTTTCAGCAGGAAGGATTTGACATTACTGCCATGGAAATGACCAAATGGCTTGACACTAATTATCACTATATCGTTCCTGAATTTTATGCCCACCAGCAATTCAATTTCTTATCCCGCAAAATTGTAGACGAATATAAAGAAGCAAAAGAAGCAGGCATAGAAACTAAGCCTGTCATCATTGGTCCTATTACTTTTTTACTCTTAGGAAAAGAAAAGGAAGAGGGCTTCCACAGACTCGATTTATTAACGAATCTGTTGCCTGTATACGAAGAAATATTGCAGCAATTAAAGGAACTAGGGGTCCAAGCTATTCAGTTTGATGAACCCTGTTTAGCAACAAATCTTTCGAATACAGAATTGAAAGCACTGACAGCAGCTTATCAAGAGTTGAAAGCAACAAGTCCCAATATTCAATTTATATTAGCCAATTATTTTGATTGTTATGGGGAAAATCTTTCGACCGTTTTAAAATTGCCAATCGATGTTTTTCATCTTGATTTATCCAGATGTCCCTCGCAATTGGATGACATCATCGCTTCCAACTTTGTCAATTTAAAAGCAAAATTTTCTTTAGGCGTAATTGACGGCCGAAATATC
>NZ_JBNQGD010000050.1:0-22076 GCF_050436765.1 Arachidicoccus sp.
GAATCAGGGAAGAAATTTTGCTACCGATGCTTCTGGAAATAACCCTCCGGCAAATATGTGGGAAAAGGGAGATTATGTAGCATTGAGAGAATTGACGCTTAGTTATGATATGACACAAAATTTATTGAGAAGAGTATTTATAAACAAGGTGAAAGCTTTAAGGTTGTATATTTCGGGAGGCAACCTTGCTTATTTCACTCCTTATAGCGGGAATTTCCCTGAGACCGGTGGTATCGATAATGGTAAATATCCGCTTCCAAGAAGACTAACTTTTGGCGCAACTGTAACATTATAGAAAACATTAACCACATTTATTTTTAAATAAAATATTCTTTAAAATGAAAAAGTATAAATCATATATTTATCTCTTACTTGGAGGTGTTTTCCTTTTTACCTTTAACTCTTGTCAAAAGCAATTAAATGAGGTAATCCCACAAGATCAGATAAGTACAGCATTGGCACTTACCGATGCAAATGCAGCACAAACACTATATTCTGGTGTATACGCAAGATTCCGAGCATACAACAACACCTTCTTTGCTTTGGGTGAAATGCGTTCCGAAATATGGACTGATGGGCTTTATACCGAATCGGGTGATGGTGGTTATCAGCAATTGTATGATCAAAATATAAGTGCATTAAACGCACCTTATGGAAATTGGGCTAGTTTTTACGCTTTAATTTATCAAATAAATAATGTAATTAGCGTTTTTCCGAAAACCCCTTTGCCAGTTGCGCAGAGAACTAAAGAACTGGCAGAAATGTATGGTTTAAGAGCCTATATCTATTATACAATGTTGAAAACCTGGGGTGCAGTACCACTGGTTACACAACCGATTCAACATATTACTAATGCGGCAGAGACCTATAAACCAAGAACTTCTGCTGACTCAGTAATGTTGCAAGTTAAAAGTGATATTGAGCAATCTCTTACACTATTTAACGGAGATAATTCTTTCCCCTCAGGCAATCGTGTTACCTGGAACAGAGTAGCAACACTTACATTAAAAGGTGATGTTTATCTTTGGTCTGGAACTTTAATGGGAGGGGGTAATGCTGATCTAACTACTGCGAAAACAGCTTTACAGGAAGTCGAAAATTTGCAAGGGAATACATTAAATTTAGATGCTAATTATGCTGATATTTTTGATCCAAATAAAAAGGCAAATAACCCAGAGATAATTTTCGCGTTGAGTTACGAGCTAAATCAAGCCACACAAGGAACATTTTCGGAATTTACGGTAAATAGCATTCAGGCAACTACTTTATCTTTTGCTCAAGCTAGTTCGCCAACAGTATCTTCTGTATATCCGTATGTGGGAGGTGCAAATAGGGTTGGAATGAATCAAGCAATGATAACCAAATTAACAAGTGGACCTGCCGATCAGCGAATAGCTAATACGTTTAAAGTGATGTATTCGACTAGTGCACCTTATGACGTTCGGGGAGTAATGCTTATCAAATGGATTGGTTCAACTTCAGGAACTACTCAAGTTAGTAATAATGATTTTCCGATTTATAGATATGCTGATGTGTTATTATTAATGGCTGAAGCAAAAGCCAAATTAGGAGAAGATCCTTCTGCCGAAATAAATTTGATTAGACAGCGTGCATATGGCAATGCTTATACTCCTTACATAAGTGGAAGTGCAGATGATAATATGGAAGCCATATTGGAGGAAGAGTTGAGAGAGTTTATTGGTGAAGGTCAGCGCTGGTGGGCATTGAGACGAGCCGGTGATAAATGGGTTTATCATTATATTGATCCTCAATATTTATCTGCAGCTACAGTTAATTCTGGACACGGACCGACACTTGAATTACCTATTACAATATCTATGCTTAATAGCTATCCACTATTAACTCAAACAAAAGGTTATTAATGGGATTTTTGAAAGGTGCTGCTTACAAAGGTAAGCGGCATCTTATATTTTAAGGTAGTTTTGAGGAGCACATTTAGAAAATGCTTTATTCAAAAGTATCTATATTTAAGTTTCATTCTTTTTAGAATAATTATACAAGTATAAATGAAAATACAAAAATTACAAGGGCTTATTGCCGCTCCATTTACAGCAATGGACGAAGCGGGAAATCTTAACCTATCACTGGTTAAAGATTATTATACCTTTTTAAAACGAAATGGTATTAAAGGCGCCTTTATTAACGGATCAACTGGTGAAGGTGTTTCTCTTACGCTTGAAGAAAAAAAATTACATACGGAAGCTTGGGCTGCTGTAACTATCAATGATGACGATTTTAAGGTGATCGCCTTGGTAGGTGGTACTTGCATTGCTGATTGTATTGATCTGGCAAAACACGCGCAGGCACAAGGCTTGTTTGCAACAGCTTTTACGGCGCCATTTTATTTTAAACCAAATGTTGCTGCTTTGGCGGAAGCATGCAAAATTGTTGCGGATGCTACTCCCGGGATGCCTTTTTATTACTATCATATTCCAGTACTCACCGGCGTAAATGTGACAATGTTCGATTTATTGCAAGCCATAGATGGAAAGATCGAAAACTTTGCCGGGATCAAATATACACACGAAGATTTTATGGATTTTCTTTCTTGTTTAAGATTGGAGGGCGGGAAATATGACATGCTTTGGGGTAGAGATGAGAATATGTTATCGGCATTGATACTTGGCTCCAAAGGCGCTGTAGGCAGTACATACAATTATGCGGCGCCTTTGTATAATAATTTGATAGCCGCTTATGAGAATAACGATTTTGAATTGGCTAGAAAGTTGCAACAACAATCTATAGATATGATTCGCCTTTTGGGAAAATATGGCGGCATTGCTACTGGTAAAGCTTTTATGAAATTAATAGGTTTAGATTGTGGGGAATTTCGTCTGCCCGTAAAAAATATGAGTAAAGAACAATTTGAATTGTTTAAAAAAGATGTTGATGGAGTGAACTTTCATTCTTTCAAATCAGTTTAATAAAACTTTGTTTATGAAACCGATATTTTTTTCAACATTCATTTTATTTTTTATAATGATTTCATCTTGTACGAATTCTTCACCACACAATAAAGAAATAAATATTCAATTTGCATGGGAAGTAGCCGGACATTTGCCTGATAATTCGGATGGCTCACCATCTGTAGGTTTGGCTGGTCCGGTTACCGGAATAAGCAATAATGTTTTATTGATTGGTGGGGGCTCAAACTTTTCCGGAGGCCTGCCATGGGAAGGTGGTAAAAAGCAATTTTACAAAGATATTTTTGTGTATAAGAAGCAAAATGATTCACTTATACTCATAAAGCGAAATTTGGCGTTGCCTTACAAAGTTGCTTATAGTGCAAATTGTATCTCCGACAAAGGAGTTGTAGTCGCCGGAGGTGAAAATGAAAGAGGCGCAATTAATAAAGTTTTATTGCTTAATTGGAATGAAGCGGCTCAAAATGTTGAAATACAGCATTTGCCAAACTTGCCGCAAAATCTTTCAGCCGGCGCAATTGCGGCTGATGGCAATGAAATATATTTTGTAGGCGGCCAAAATGCAAAAGGGGTTTCCAATCAACTGTTTTCACTTGATTTGGAAGATACGAGTAAAGGATGGCAATCTTTACCTTCATTAAAAACGGCAGTTGCTTACGCTGTGTTATATGTTCAATCAAACGGGAAAAATAAATGTTTGTATTTAGTGGGTGGTAGAAAAATGAATATAGATTCTACCAGTGATTTGTATGATGATGTATATGAATTTGACTTACAGACTAAGCAGTGGTCTCAAAAGGCATCTTTGCCTTATGCTCTCTCTGCCCATACAGGCTTAGCTTTTGGAGATAGTACATTATTGGTTTTTAGCGGGGATCGGGGCGAGACTTTTCATGAGACGGAAGCGCTGCTCATGCAAATTAACAAAGAAAATGATGTAACAGAAAAACGGCATTTGTTGTTAGAGAAAAATAAATTACAGGAAAATCATCCCGGTTTTTCGCGTGAAGTTTTGGCTTACAATACGTTAAGGGATAGGTGGGAAGTTATTGATTCAATTCCTTTTGTCGGTCAGGTAACTACGACAGCTATGTTGTGGAATAATGAGGTAATTATTCCATGCGGGGAAATTAGAGCAGGTATTCGTTCTGCGAATATTATTCTTGGCAAAGTAAAATTAGAAGAACTAGTGAAAGCAAAAAAGTCAAAAAATTAAAATGCGAGTTAGGAAAATATATCCCTGGATTGTGGTGGCGCTCTTATGGGGTGTAGGACTGCTAAACTATCTCGATCGGCAGATGCTATCCACCATGCGCCCTGCAATGCAAATCGATATTGAAGAGTTAAGGTCTGCTACCAACTTTGGTTATTTAATGGGTATTTTTTTATGGATTTATGGATTAATGAGCCCTGTGGCGGGTATTGTTGCCGATAAGATAAATCGTAAATGGTTGATTGTTGGAAGTTTGCTGGTTTGGTCTGGAGTTACTTTTGGAATGGGCTATGCTACGACTTTTGATCAATTATATGTTTTGCGGGCAATTATGGGTATTAGCGAGGCTTTATATCTTCCTGCAGGTTTGGCGCTTATTGTCGATTATCACCAGAAGAAAACCAGGTCCCTTGCTGTAGGTATTCACATGACTGGTTTGTATATAGGTTCTGCTTTAGGCGGCTTTGGTGCCACAATAGCAGCAGCTTATACTTGGCATATTACTTTTCATTCTTTTGGGCTGATTGGCATTGCGTATGCATTTGTTTTGATATTTTTTTTAAAAGAGAAAAAAGAACATATAGTTTCTGAAGTGGTTGCCGAACGAAAGAAAATTCCACTTTTGCGTGGTTTAAAAACTTTATTTGCCAATCCGTCTTTTTGGGTTATTCTTTTATATTTTGCTATTCCGAGTCTTCCGGGTTGGGCGGTTAAAAATTGGTTGCCTACACTTTTTTCAAAAAGCTTACATATTACCATGTCCCAAGCCGGACCAATGGCGACTGTCACGGTTTCTGTCGCATCTTTTATTGGGGTGATCGCAGGTGGTGTACTTTCGGACAGATGGGTGATGGGAAATGTTCGAGGGAGAGTTTATACGGGTGCGATTGGGCTGGGATTAATGATACCTTCGCTTTTACTCATTGGCTTTGGCCATACTTTATTTCATGTGTTGGCGGCTGGCGTATGTTTCGGTTTCGGCTTTGGAATCTTCGATGCGAATAACATGCCGATACTTTGCCAGTTTGTTTCTTCAAAAAACCGTGCTACTGCCTATGGACTTATGAATATGGTGGGTGTTTTTTCGGGGGCGTATATAACACAGTTATTAGGCAAAACTACTGATAATGGCAGTCTTGGAACAAGCTTTGCCATGTTATCAATTGTGGTACTGATAATTTTAGTGATTCAATTGTATTTTCTTAGACCTAAGACAAATGATTTTTCAGACTAACAGTAAATATTTCAATTAATGAGAAAAGGCATATTTCTTGTCTTAATATTTTTATCTGCACAAAATATCTTTGCGAAGGCACACAAGATAAAGATTGCATGCATAGGTAATTCGGTGACTTATGGCTATACACTTCCGAATCCCGCAACTGAATCTTATCCCGCCTTATTACAAAACAAATTAGGAGATAATTATATCGTCGGTAATTTTGGTCATAGCGGTGCCACTCTGTTAAGACGCGGACATAATCCATATTACAAAACGAAAGAGTTTTTAGGCGCGATGCAAATGCGCCCGGATATAGCGATTATACATTTGGGGTTAAATGATACCGACCCACGTGATTTTCCGAATTATAGGGACGAATTTGTTCCGGATTATAATTGGCTGATTGATACACTTCGAGCAATGAATCCGAAAGTGAGAATCTATATCTGTAAGATGACCCCGATTTTTACGGGGCATCCACGTTTTATGTCTAGCACATTCGAATGGTATTGGGATTTGCAAAATCGTATTGAACAAGTCGCTGCAATCAATCATACCGCTTTGATAGATTTGTACGAGGCATTTCACGACCGACCCGATTTAATTACGGATGCACCTACATTGCATCCAAATATACAAGGTGCTGCGAAGCTCTGCGATGTAATATATAAGACTATTACAGGGAATTTTGGCGGGCTAAAAATGCCTGCTATCTTTACGAATGATATGGTTCTTCAACGCAATCAACCAATAGTTATTTGGGGTACGGCCAATGCAGGAACGAAGGTAAAGATCCTATTTCATCAGTTGACAAGAGAAACAATTGTTGCTGCAAGTGGACAGTGGAAAATTACATTTCCGAAGATGAGTGCCGATGCGACACCACAAACATTGCGCGTTGTGAATGAAAAAACAGATTTGGTGTATAAAAATATTTTGGTGGGCGATCTGTGGCTTTGCTCCGGCCAGTCAAATATGTATTTTTCGTTGGCTGAATCTGAAGAAGGGGATAGTGTCGCGAAAGTTGCTAATGAAAAGAGTAATATTCGTTTGTTTAAATACAAACCTTTTGCTGAAACGGATAATATGGTGTGGGATTCGACGGCCTTGGCTAAAGCGAATAACCTCCAATTTTTTTCTGGACAGTGGAAGTTAAATACGGAAAATGCAGCGAAAGAATTTTCTGCTGTTGGTTATATCTTTGGAAAGAAAATTGCGGAAGAAGAAAATATTCCAGTTGGATTAATTGAGGTAGCAGTAGGCGGCTCTCCTTTGATGTCTTGGGTGGGTAGACTAACTTTAGAAAGTAATCCACTCTTTGAGCCGGCATTACATAATTGGAGGAAGTCTGATTATTTAATGGGTTGGTGCAGGCAAAGAGCGGATGAAAATTTAAAAGATGCAACTTCTCCTTTTCAAAGACATTCTTATGAACCTTGTTTCAATTTTGAAGCAGCTATTGCAAATATTACAAACTTATCAATTGCCGGTGTCGTGTGGTATCAAGGTGAGAGTGATGCCGAAAATGCTGAATTATTCAAGAAATTATTCCCCGTTTTTGTAAATGATTGGCGGCAACAATGGCGGCGTAATCTGCCTTTTTATTATGTGCAGCTTTCCAGTATAGAACGTCCTTCATGGAATTATTTTAGAGAAACACAAAGGGAGTTACTGAACCAAATACCCAGTTCAGGAATGGTTGTAACCAGTGATTTGGGCGATAAAACGAATGTGCACTATAAAAATAAAATTCCGGTGGGACAACGGTTGGCGGACTTGGCGTTGCATTATAGTTATGATCGATCAGACATAGTTCCAAATGGCCCATTGGTGAAAACTTTAATCGAAAAAAATGAGCAAATCGAAATCAGTTTTTCTCAGGGTAAGGGTCTTACTACTTCTGACGGTAAAGGGCTACGCGGATTCGAATTGTTGAATGACAAAGGGTATTTCATTACGGCAAACGCAAGGATTGTAAAGGATAAAGTAATAATAGATGTTCCTGAAAATGAAAGAATAGAAAAAGTCGTTTATGGCTGGAAAACCTTTACCAGAGCAAATTTGGTAAACGCTGCGCAATTGCCGGCAAGTACTTTTATGATGGACGTGAAATAAATGATTAATCAATGAACTTAGATAATAATTACTTACAGTTGCATCTTGATTTTTATAAAAATCAATTATTAAGTGACACGATACCATTCTGGTTTCCTAAAAGTGTCGACGAAGAATATGGAGGATATCTATTCATGCGTGATGCTGATGGAGCCTTGATTGATGATGATAAAGCGGTGTGGATTCAAGGGCGTGCAATCTGGCTTTTGGCGACCTTATACAATACGGTTGCGCAGAAAGAAGAATGGCTTGAAGGCGCAAAAAGAGGTGTAGATTTTTTGCTCGAACATTGCTTTGATAAAGATGGACAAATGTTTTTTCATGTAGCTCGTGATGGAAAGCCTATTCGTAAACGTCGTTATTTTTTCTCAGAGACTTTTGCTGTAATTGCATTAGCAGCTTATGCAAAAGCAACCGGTGACGAAGGCATTGCTAATAAAGCACGCAGCATTTTTGGTAAATGTATCGCTTATGCAACGGGTGAAATAAAATTGCCTTCTAAATTTGAAGATACGCGGCCATCTAGAGGAATTGGTGTGCCAATGATTATGATGAATACGGCGCAGCAACTTCGGGAAACAATCGGTGATCCCCGTTGTGACCTGTGGATTGAAAAATGGATGAATCAAATAGAAACTTTTTTTGTTAAGGATGATATTCGTTGTGTAATGGAACAAGTATCTCTTGATGGGAGCATTATCGATCATATCGATGGAAGAACGCTGAATCCTGGTCATGCGATTGAGGGTGCTTGGTTTATTTTACATGAGGCTAAATATCGAAATAATGATAAACATTTATTAGAGCTGGGTTGCAAAATGCTCGACTATATGTGGGAACGTGGATGGGATGAGCAGTATGGAGGTATTTTATATTTCAGAGATGTATATAATAATCCTGTGCAAGAATATTGGCAAGACTTGAAGTTTTGGTGGCCACAAAATGAAGCCATCATTGCAACCTTGCTCGCCTATACAATGACGGGCGATAAGAAATATAAACGATGGCACGAGCAAATTCACAAATATGCTTATTCGCATTTTCACGATAAAGAAAACGGAGAATGGTTTGGTTACTTGCATCGTGATGGAAAAATAGCACAAACTGCGAAGGGAAATTTATTCAAAGGTCCGTTTCACCTACCTCGCCAGGAATGGTATTGCATGCAATTATTAAACGATATAATTATTTAAAATGAAATTAAAGCGATTCTTCATCTTATTTGTGCTTTGCCTGCCCATAGTTTTGTTTGCTCAAAGCAATAAAGGGATAACGGTGTTTCAGTCGGGTACAGAAGGTTATCAATCTTTTAGGATTCCGGCAATTATCAATTTACCAAACGGATCGTTATTGGCTTTCGCAGAAGGTCGGGTAAACGGAGGCGCTGATTTTGGACACGTAAATATCGTTATGAAAAAAAGCAAAGATGAGGGCCGGACCTGGAGCCGTTTGCAAATCGTTGCGACCAACAAGAAGTTACAAGCTGGTAATGCGGCACCGGTTATAGATTTGACTGATCCACATTATCCCAAAGGGCGAATATTTTTATTTTATAATACAGGTAATAAGAGCGAAGGTGAGATACGCAAAAGAAATGGCTATAGAGAGGTTTGGTACATTACGTCTATTGACAATGGAAAGACTTGGAGTGAGCCGACCAATATTACTAATCAAGTAAGTAAAATTAATCAGCCAGATATTAATCCAAATTGGCATCATAAGGAAGATTGGCGTAGCTATGCCAATACACCCGGGCACGCGATGCAGCTAAAATGCGGCGTATATAAAGGAAGGATTTATGTGGCTGCGAATCACTCTGAGGGTGGACCACAGGCTAATTTCACTGATTATGTGGCACATGGATTTTACAGCGACGACCATGGAAAAACATTTCATATTAGCGAAGACAATCCATTTCGTGGTTCTAATGAGTCTACTGCTGCGGAGCTTTCTTGCGGCCGCGTGATGATGAATAGCCGTAACCAACGCGGTGATATTTTGCAAAGAATTGTTGCGATCAGTAACAATGGCGGTTTTACTTGGGATACCGCTTATTTTGACAAACAACTGCCGGATCCGGTTTGCGAAGGTTCTCTGCTTACGTTGCGATACAAAAAACGAAATAATGTACTCGCCTTTTGTAACGATGCGAGTACTAGAGGTCGTGACAGCCTTACTTTACGCATTAGTTATGACAATGGGGAAACCTGGGGGAAATCTTTTTTAATTGAGGCAAAAAATACAGCTTATTCGGATATTACTGTAGTAAATAAACACACACTGGGTATTTTATATGAAGCGAATGATTACCGAAAAATTGTTTTTAGAAAAATTAATTGGAAGAAATAAAAATATGTAATTGGTATTCTTGTGAGTAAAAAAAATATTTCTATACGTTGGATCCTTGTTGGGTCAGTATTTACGCTACTTTGGTCTTCTGCCTCGACGGCGACGAAGACTGGACTTGAAGATGCCCAGCCGTTGACCATTGCGCTCACACGTTTCTGTATTGCTGCAGTCATAATGCTAATAGTTGCGCATGGAATTTTGAAATACCCGCTACCCAAAAAGAAACAATGGTGGATGATCTCTATTTATGGATTACTAAATATTACGATTTATTTAGGGCTTTATGTATTATCCATGAAAACGGTGACGGCTGGTATCGGTGCGCTGGCGGTCGCTACCAATCCTATATTTATCGGTTTTCTTTCGGTTGTTTTTTTGAAAAAGAAATTGACGCCTTCTGTTATAATGGCACTTTTAATGGGCATTACAGGTGTTTTTATTGCCTCATACCCTTTATTGCATAATGCCGGGGTATCCCCCGGAGGCTTACTGCTAATGCTTTTAAGTATGCTTTCTTATTCAATAGCTTCTATCTATTTCAATAAAAAAGATTGGGGTGATTTGAAAATATTAACCATCAATGGTTGGCAGACGCTGATTGGGGGTATATTGTTGTTGCCCTTTATGATTTTCAATTATCACGCTAATTTGAATCATTTTACCACGAAATTTTTTGGTTCGGTAATATGGCTCGCTGTATTCGTTTCTATTTTTGCCATACAGTGTTGGCTGTGGCTCCTAAAAAGCGACCCCCTAAATGCTTCAGTTTGGCTGTTCCTTACACCTATTTTCGGCTTTGTAATAGCTGCGTTTTTTATGGGGGATCATATTTCTCTTTATACAGTTTGCGGCGTATTCATTGTAATTGTGGCACTGGTATTATCGCAGATCAGCAAAAACGCCAAAGAAATTATAGAAGAAGAATTGATGTTAAACGAATAATTTATTTAAATGAAACAAGCTATTACTAATGCGAAAATTTTCACCGGAGAGGTAATTTCAATATATAATACATTATTAATTGAAGAAGGGAGAATCATTTCCATTCAAAACGAAATTCCTCGAGACGTCGATATTATTGATTTAGGAGGGAAAAACATTTCCGCCGGATTAATAGATATTCAACTTAACGGGGGGTATCAATTCTATTTTTCGCAATTTCCCCATGAAAGTACGTTGGAAGATATGTGCCGTGCTTGCAATGATTTTGGTACTACTTATTTTTTGCCTACCTTGATATCTTCTACCACGGAAAATATTTTGAAGGCTATTGAAACCGTGGCGAGTTTTCGACAAAAATTCCCGCGCAAAGGTGTTTTGGGCATGCACCTTGAAGGACCTTTTTTCAATCCCGATAAACGCGGTGCGCATAATAAAAATATTGTGCGTAAACCTACTGACGAAGAGCTTCGACAAATAGTTCAGCTGGGCCGAGGTGTCATAAAACTGATGACCATAGCTCCTGAGATGTTTACAGATGATCAACTAACCTTTTTACAGGAAAATGATATTTTACTATCTGCAGGCCATTCCAATATGAGTTATGAGCAAGCACAATATTATTTCGATAAAGGCATCCATTTAACCACACATTTGTACAATGCGATGTCACCCTTTACTCATCGCGCGCCGGGGATGACCGGCGCCATCTTAGATAATGAAAACGTATATACTTCGTTGATTTTAGATGGTCTTCATTGTGATTATGTGGCTGCGCGTATAGCATGCCGGTTAAAAAAGGATAAATTATTTTTAATTACTGACAGCACTTTTCTTGGAAGAAGAATCCGACATTTTGAATGGGACACTTTTGATGCAACTATAAAGAATGGCACTTATCGTAATGAAGAAGGAAATCTTGCAGGTGCCGCTATTTCGATGGTGGAAGCAGTAAGGAATGCGAAAGAGAATCTGGGAATATCGTTACAGCACGCTGTCGAAATGGCCACTAGTTATGTGGGCCGCGCGATTGGAGAGGAGAAGCATATTGGTTTTATAAAGGAGGGTTATCCCGCTAGTTTTTTTGTTTTTGATGATGATTTGAAAAATTATTCAACACTTATTTTATAATATGAAAAAATTATTTTTTTGGCTTTTGTGCACCTTTATTGGTTTTGTAAATGCCCGTGCCCAGGAAATTCCTGAGAACTTAAATGATAGTATGTTTTCGACCTATTATCAGCAAAGAGTTTCACATTTTCGGACACTCCCGATTAAGGAAGGCCAAATCATCTTTCTCGGTAATAGTATAACTGATGGGGGAGAATGGAGTGAGCTGTTCGATAACGATCCAAACATCCTCAATCGCGGCATTAGTGGCGATATTACAGCTGGGGTTTTGAATCGTTTAGATGAAGTCATTCGACGTAAGCCTTCAAAAATATTTTTATTGATTGGTACCAATGATTTAGCCCATGGCATCACAGCGGATAGTATCGAAAGGAATATATTTTTAATTGCGCAAATCGTTCATAAGAATTCACCGCGGACAGAACTTTATATTCAAAGCGTTACTCCTGTCAATAATTATTACAAAAAATTTGGGGATCATACCGGAAATGGCCCGATTATCGCCCAGATAAATGACGTACTGAAAAGCAATTCGACAAAATATCAATACACTTATATTGATATTCATTCTTTATTCGCTAATGCAGAAGATAAATTTAATATTCATCTTACCAATGACGGCTTGCATTTAAAGGGCGATGCCTATGAAATGTGGAAGCGGAAAATTTACCCTTATGTATATGACTTACAGGTCAAACCTGCATTGCTACCATTTCCGCAAAAAGTAGTTTGGAAAGATGATTTTTTCCCTTTGTATAAATGTACATCTATCCTTATTGCGGATGATTCCTTAAAAAGTGTAGCGGTTGATTTGCAAAGAATAATCGCAAAAAATGGTTATGCAGTTTCTATTCAAAAGACAAAAACGAATGCGCCCGCTATTGTTATAAAGATGGGAAAAGTAAGTGCAGGGAGGCTCGGAAGGGAAGCGTATAAATTGGCTGTTGATAATAGGCAAATCATTTTAACGGCCAATACTTTACATGGTTTATTCAATGGGGTTCAAACTTTGCGTCAATTGATGCGCGATAAATCAATTGTAGAGGGATGTGCAATACGTGATTGGCCTTCCTTTGCATGGCGCGGGTATATGGTGGACGTTGGGCGGAATTACCAATCAATGGACTTGTTGAAGCAACAAATTGACGTGATGGCATCCTTAAAGATGAATATTTTTCATTTTCATTTAACTGAGGACGTTGCTTGGCGTTTGCAGGTTAAAGGATTTCCGCAATTGACGGAAGCAAAAAATATGACGCGTAATCAAGGAATGTTTTATTCCGAACAGCAAGTAAAAGAATTAATCGATTATTGTAAGAAACGTTTTATTACGCTCATTGCTGAGATAGATATGCCCGGGCATAGTGCTGCTTTCAAAAGGGCGATGGGATTTGACATGCAGAGCGATTCTGGTCTATATGTTATGAAAAAAATAGTGCGGCAAATATGTGATACTTACAACGTGCCTTATTTGCATATTGGAGCTGATGAAGTAAAAATTTCCAATAAGAGCTTTCTGCCGGAGATAATTTCTTTAATAGAAAGTAGAGGCAAAAAGGTAGTAGGTTGGGATCCGGGCGGCGAATTTACCCCGACAGTAATCCGCCAGCGTTGGCAATCTGTTGCAAATAAAACCGTTGCTAAGAGTCCATTTCTGCAAATAGATTCACGTAACTTATATATCAATCATATGGATGCGGAGGAAAGCGTAGTTTCTATTTTTAACCATAAGATTTGTGATACGACTGTTGGGGATAATAATAATTTAGGCGGTACAGTTTGTTTGTGGAACGACAGAAGGTTAAATACAGGTATGGATAATCTCCTACAGAACCCAGTATATCCGGCGATGCTTGCATTTGCGGAGAGAACTTGGCGTGGCGGTGGGTATTGCAGCGACAATCAAGTCTATTTAAGCGACGCGGCTTCCGTTGAATTCAAGGACTTTACTGCTTTTGAAAATCGACTGATTGATATTAAAAAGGAATTCTTTTCTACTTTGTCTTTCCCATATGTCCGGCAGTCTAACATTCATTGGCAGTTGATTGGACCTTACGATAATCGAGGAGATTTGTCTACGTCCTTTGTGCCTGAAAAGAAGAGCTTTAACTTTGAAGATGCCGATAATTCAGTGACTGTAAATGGTGCTACAATTATCTTACGTCACTTTTGGAATCCTGCGGTAAAAGGCATATTGAGTCATCCGAAAGAGAATACGACGTATTATGCCTATGCAAAGTATTGGAGTAATGTCGATACTTCAGCATTTATGTGGATTGGGTTTAGAGATTTCTCGCGTTCCACTGCGACCGCTACACCAAAAGAAAATACTTGGAATGGTTTGCAAAGTGAGATATGGTTAAATGATAAAATTGTTACGCCGCCTCATTGGCAAAGAGCTGGACAACAGGGTAATTCGGAAATCCCCTATGTAGATGAGAACTATTATTTTCGCAAGCCGACAGTTGTTCATTTGCAAAAAGGATGGAATAAAATCTTGCTAAAAATGCCAATTGGCAAGTTTGAATCCGGTATTTGGTATGCGCCTTTTAAATGGATGTTTACAGCAGTTTTTGTACAACCGGAACAAGGAAGTAAAAATATGCAGGTCAGTAACATGAGGATTCATTAACATGGCGTACCAAATGATGCAATCCTTAATAATGCTTATTCACCAAACCCTTTAAATATTCGGTGGTAATTTCATTGCCGGTAATAGCTGATAGGCCGTCCAGGCTTTTTAGCTTTATTGCCACGTCTCTCATTGATTGTATGGCAATTTTTAAAAAAGAGGGCCCTAAGCTAACCCTCGCCACGCCAATATCTTTGAGGGTCTTCAACTCGGGAATACCCGGAATGGTTAATACATTGATAGGCATCTGTAGCTCTTCGACGGTTTTTTGAATGTCTTGTTCTTGGCGTATTAGGATGGGATAAAAGCAGTCGGCGCCTGCATTTTTGTATGCCAGCCCTCTTTTAATTGTTTCTTTCAATTTAGATGCTGGCGTTTCAAACTCATCTCCATGAATATACACATCTGCCCGAGCATTTACAAATAAAGAAATGCCCATTTGTTCTGAAACTTCTTTTATAATACGAATTTTGTTGCATTGCATTTCGATGGGAATTAGCTCATTCGTTTCTTTGTCAGAGTCTTCTATATTTATTCCGACTATGCCTGTAGCAATGAGTTGTGCAATATTCTTTTGAAGTTGTCTTTCATTTGATGCATAACCACTTTCAATATCCGCCGATACAGGAATATTTACACTATTTACGATCTTAGTTAAGAGTGTTAGAAAATAGTTGAAGGGAGTATGTTCACCGTCATTAAGACCATTTGTAAATGCGATAGATGCGCTTGCAGTTGCAATGGCGGGATATTGCAAGCTCTCTAACAATAGGGCTCCTAATGAATCCCAGATATTGGGGAATAGGAGCATTTTTCCTGAATGATGAAGTTCACGAAATTGCTTTGCCTTGGTTTGTTGATGATCAATATTTGTCATTTTTAGTTTCTATTTTTAGAATCGATAAGATAGAACGACAGGAGTTCTGGTAGCATAACGCATGTCATAGTTATGCAACACAAAAATAGTTGAAATAGGTTTAAGGGTTTGGTAAATACTTCCTTTCTTCGAAGAAGGAGCGCCGCATTAATTGCCTGCGAATTTTGAGGGCCTTTCACCTGAAATGATCATTATGAATCAAAACAACGCTATAGTTATTTGGCGGACGTAGAAAGTATGCAACCGAAAGTCATTGAATAAACGCCACACTTTTGGTTGGGAAAGGTTTTTTATATTAATAATAACGGTTTGTTAAATAAAAAAATTTATTATTTTCCGTCTGTAGGGCTCGTACCACAAAACCATATGCAGCGACCAAAATATTTCATTTACCTAACAATTGTTTTATTATCTTTAGAAAAGAAATAAATCAATTGTATGAATATCACCTTTCACGGCGCAGCGCGCACAGTTACGGGATCAAAACATCTAATTAAATTAAAAAATGGTAAGCAAATATTACTGGATTGCGGGCTTTTTCAGGGCATGGGCCGAGAAACCGAAGACCTCAATGAAGATCTGGGTTTTGTCGCAGCAGAGGTAACCTATATGTTTCTTTCCCATGCGCATATTGATCATACCGGTTTAATTCCCAAATTAGTTAAAGAAGGATTCAGTGGAGAAATTTATTGTACAAAAGGTACCAAAGATTTGACCGAAATTTTACTGGAAGACTCTGCCAGAATACAGGTGGACGATGTAAAATATTTTAATAAAAGAAGAGCCAAGCAGCATCTCCCTCCTGTTGAACCTTTATATGGTCCACAAGATGCACAGAATGCTATTCCCAGACTTACGGCAGTGGAATATGATAAGTGGATAATAATAGATGACGATATTCAGGTAATGTATGCCGACGCCGGCCATATCATTGGCAGCGCCTCAGTGCATGTTCGAATAAAAGAGGACGGCAAAACGCAACAAATTTCTTTTAGTGGAGATGTAGGACGGTATCGCGATATTATTTTAAAATCACCAGAAACATTTCCGCAAGCCGATTATATAATTATTGAAAGTACTTATGGGGATAGTTTACATGAAGATGTATTTAACACGCCCGATCAATTATTGGAATTTGTAAATAAAACTTGTGTAGAAAAAAAAGGTAAATTAATTATTCCGGCTTTTAGTGTAGGGCGAACCCAGGAATTGTTATATTTCTTAAATGAATTAAGTAATGATGGGAGGCTTCCCAAGATACCGGTATATGTAGATAGTCCATTGAGCAGGGAGGCAACGGGTGTTACAAAGAGGCATCCAGAAGGTTTCAATAATCGCATTCAGAAATTGATGCAGGTAGATAAAGATCCGTTTGATTTTCCGGGAATGAATTTTATTAAAAGTGTAGATGAGAGCAAAGCCTTAAATGATAATCCTAATCCGATGATCATTATTTCTGCAAGTGGCATGGCCGATGCCGGTCGCGTGCAACACCACATACTTAATAATATTTCTGATAAGCGCAATACGATCTTGATTGTGGGGTACTGTGAGCCCCATTCATTAGGCGGTAAGTTGATGCGCGGTGCAAAAACTGTCCGTATTTATGGAGATGATTATGAGGTAATGGCCAGTGTAGGTGTAATGCGCAGCATGAGTGCACATGGAGACTATGATGACCTTTGTCAATTCTTATCCTGTCAAAATCCTGATGCCATCAAAATGTTATTTATTGTTCATGGGGAATATGATGTACAGCAGGAGTTTCAGCGTAGACTGTTGAAGAAAGGCTTTAAGGATGTACAAATACCCGCTATGCATCAAACGTTTAATTTGATATAAGATTTACAGAAAAAAAGCTAAGTGTAATTTTGTGCACTTAGCTTTCCCCCTTGCCACAATTGGCGGAAGATTTTGATATAAGGTTTCTGCTTATAATTTCTTTCTACCAAAGATCAGACTAAGTAAAAATAGAATGATGAAAATGGTGAAAATGATTTTTGCGATTCCTGCCGCTGCTACCATTAATCCCGTAAAACCTAAGACGGCTGCAATGAGCGCAATAACCAGAAAGATAATTGTCCAACGTAACATAGTTTAAATTTTAGGTGAATAATTATAATTACAAAGGCATTTGTGACACGCTTTTAAATAAATTATCTTTTTTTCTTTTTAAACAATTTGCGAATATCCGGCTTAATACCGAAGCAAATAGGAACTGAATTGAATGGCCGTCCTTGAATGGTATTAAGCCCATGCATAAAACTAGTTTCAAGAAACAAACAGACATCTCCTAAATTATATTCGCCTCCAATACCCATTTCCAAGATTGGCATCGTAATGCTTCTATTGTGTAGAGTAGCTGTGGATGCATCTTTTTCAACTTTAATATGCGGATTTAAAATAAATCCAGCGCCGCCTCCCGCATATCCATAAAAGGCCCATATTTTGTTCATACTTTTCCGATAACCGACTGCCATATTCAATAAATAAGTCGTGGCTCTGCTTTTGTTAACTAGGAAACCACCGCCATCCACAGAAGGTACCTGTTGAAAAAAGGAATAGGCATGAAAGTCTAACTGTGGATATAAAAAGAATCCTTGTTTACCTACATCAATATTTAGACCAAGAGTTGTAGAAAATTTAGGTTTAAAATAATCATTTGTTTCCCCTACTGGGAATGCAAATCCTATACCACTCATTGTATATAATTTTCCACCTTTATTTTGACTATATACCTTTGTATTACTCAAAAGAATAAAAAGGGTAAAAATGCAAATATGTAAAAGATATCTCTTCATTAATTTGATGGGCTGAACAACTAATTTACTTAGTTGCTATTTTTAAAAAGGCCTTGCCTAAAAATTTAATTATGTCCCCGGCAATTAAAGACTCCTGCGATTTTTTTTTGGCAGCAATATCTCCGGACAAGCCATGAAGATAAACACCCAGTAGAGCCGCATCTTTGGGCGCATAACTCTGTGCAAGCAGCCCCGTAATAATACCCGTAAGCACATCTCCGCTTCCCGGTGTAGCCATGCCGGCATTTCCATTAAGATTAAAGTAGCATTCTCCCGTCGGCGTACAAATTGCTGTGTGATGGCCTTTTAAAACAATATATATGGAATACTCTTTGGCTTTTGCCATGGCGAGTTCACTGCGTTCAATTGAGTCTTTAGTAGAGCCAAATAGTCTTTCGAATTCTTTGGGATGCGGTGTGATAATTGAACCTTTTGGTATAAATGGCAGTAATTTCTCCTTATTCTTAGAAATAATATTGAGCCCATCTGCATCTATAACCACGGAACAAATATTGTTCTTTAAGAAAGATTCGAGCGCAATACGGGAAGGTAATTCCATTCCGAGACCTGGTCCAATACCCATTACAACACCATTCATTAATTCAATGCTATCGACAATATTTTCGCCAACATTCATAAACATTGCTTCAGGAACAGAAGTTTGAACAGCGCTATAGCCACAATCTGGGGCTTGCACAAAAACTTTACCAGCACCTGCCCGCAATGCTGCTTTTGCGCTCAGGATAATTGCGCCAATTTTGCCGTAGCTGCCGCCTACTATAACAGCTGTGCCAAAAGTACCTTTATGACTAAAAGGCTTTCGAGGCCTGTATTTTGAAGAAACAATGTTTTTATCTAAAGCGAAAAAAGATGTCTCGTTTTTTAAACAGAATTCCTCGCTCAATCCAATATCCAAGATATGAATGATTCCCGTATACTTGGCTGCTTCGTGGAAAAAAAAACTTCGTTTATAGGATTGAAATGACAAAGTACAATCTGCAAAAAAGCAGGTATCGTTACTGCCTTGCAATTTATCTGTGAACAATCCTGAAGGTATATCAATTGCAATCTTTTTGTTGGGCAATGAATTTATTTGCGCTACAACCTTTTGTGTGAGACCATCCAATGGGCGATTCAATCCCGTACCAAATATAGCATCAATCAGAATCGCCTTTGGGGGTATCCTATTAATATCTAAATGCTCATCCACAACAAAAATGGTTTCGGGGAAAGCCGTTTTTAACCGTTCTACATTTTGCGTGGTATCAATGGATAATGGAGGATTCGGCAATAAAAACGCCTGCGCAGGAAAGCCTGCTTCCAAAAGCAATCTTGTTATTGCTAAGCCATCACCACCATTATTGCCTCCTCCACAAAAAATATAAAAGTGCTCTTCTTTCTGAAAACGCGCCTTTAACCAACTAACGCAAGCAATAGCAGCATTTTCCATTAATTCTAACGAGCTAATTCCGAGCTCATTTATGGTTGCGATATCCCATTGCTTTATTTGTGAAGAAGAAAATATTTTCATATGTATTATTAAAAAATCTAAAACAAGAATACTGCCAGTTATATCTATTTTTCAAAAACTTCTTTCAAGAAAATGAGCATATATTGCCATGATCGCTCATCGGCCTTTTTATTATAGGCCGCACCTTTACTATTATCATTACCTGCAGCAGGGTCTGTAAAGGCATGTACGGCATTCCCAAAATATACCATCTGCCAATCGGCCTTACCATCACGCATTTCTTTTTGAAAACGGCGGATGGCTTCCTGCGTTTGAAATGGATCATCAGCGCCGTGTAAAATCAACAGTTTGGGGACAATATGCGGATTATTTTCTCGCAGCGAATCTTTGTACAGCCCCCCATGAAAGGAAACAATGCCCTTCACCGGCATATTCGCACGCGCCGCCTCAATAGCGCCGGTGCCACCGAAGCAATAGCCGATTACAACAATCTTATTTGGATCTGCACCTTGCTTGATTATTTCATTAATAGCAGCTTTGATTCGTGTGTGGTAAATTTGATAATTCGTTTCATAATAGCCCGCCAATTTACCTGCTTCTTTGGTATTTTTTGGTTTCACACCTTCCCCATAGATATCGGCAGCAAGTGCGTTGTAGCCCAATTTACTTAGTCTCTCTACCGTGTTTTTTTCATGGGCGGATATTCCCATCCAGGCATGAATGACTACTATACCGGGGGCCTTTTTTGCATGGTTGGCAGGAGCTAAAAAGTAACCCTCCAATTTTGTATTACCGTCTTGGTATTTCAGGGCATGTACATTATTTTGACTGCAAGCGGATACAGTAAAAAATAAGAGCGATAAACCCAACAAGGGAGTGAATATCGTTTTCATAGTAAAAATTTATTACTACGAATTTACAGCTAATTTAATTGAGAAATAAAATTTGAATATATTCTAACACCGGCCAAATCGGGCTATCATTATCACCATAATCAAATTCTATCCCGTTAATCCGACATACACGCCAATCTCTTGATTTCTATTAAGATATTCAATCAATTCTTCATTCATAATAACGCCTTTATCCAACGTATATAAACTCACCAACATTTCTTCTTCCATGTCTATCACCTTAAACTTCAAGGTAGTAGTGCCAGGGTTTTTCTTCATGTTTTCGCGGAAAAAATTTACGCGATTTTCGTTGATAGATTTTAATGGCAGTTCAAGCTCTAAAGACTTGGTGCAAGATGTCTTAAGCGTTTCCAGCAAAAGAATAGAAGTTACTTTAAAATCAAATGATTCACCATTGAAACGTTTGATGAAAAAGCCATTTACAACGACAGATAAACCTTTGTCGATATAACTTTTATACTTTACATAATCATCTCGCCACAAAGCAATCTCCGTTTTTCCACTAAAGTCTTCTATTGTTAAAATGCCAAATTCTCTTCCAGTCTTCGTTAATCGATGTGCCGCTTCTGTTACCAGGCCGGCGAGTCGATAAACAATTGATGTATTGGGCTGTGTTTCCATATTATCTTTCACTTCATTGAAAGTGCTTAGCGGCACTATGCCATAGTGCTCCATCTCAAACTTATAATTATCCAAAGGATGTCCACTTATATATATACCCGTAACTTCTTTTTCAAAATTCAATTTTTCAATCAAGCTCCAAACCTCAGAAGGCAATATTTTTGGCGTAGCCACTTCGGGCATACCCATATCACCAAATAAGCTATTGGCGGTACTTTGAGCACCCGTTTGATAAACATTGCCAAACTTCACTATGCGTTCCAAATTATTGACCGTTTCTCCGGGTTGTATGGCAAAAAACTGCGCGCGATGCATAGCATCAAAACAATCAAAAGCGCCTGCGTAAACCAAACTTTCCAGAGACTTTTTATTTACCGTCCGTTGATTTACTCTTTTGATGAAATCAAAAATATCTGTATATACACCCCCTTTTTCTCTTTCTTCCAAGATACTGTCAATCGCCGCATCTCCAACTCCTTTAACGCCACCAAAACCAAAACGAATCTCTCCTTTTTTATTTGGGGCAAAACCTTTTTGCGATTCATTAATATCACAACCTAATACAGTGATCCCCATACGTTTACATTCTTCCATGTAGAACGTAATTTTATCAATGGCGCCGGCGTGATTCAATACCGCCGCCATATATTCACTTGGGTAATGGGCTTTTAAATAAGCGGTTTGATAAGCAACTAAAGCATAACAGGTAGAGTGCGATTTATTAAAAGCGTATTGTGCAAAAGCCTCCCAGTCGGTCCATATCTTTTCCAGTGTATCTGCCGGATGACCTTTGGCAGTAGCGCCTTTCATAAACTGTGCTTTCATTTTATCCAGCACAGACTTTTG
>NZ_JBNQGD010000051.1:0-3468 GCF_050436765.1 Arachidicoccus sp.
CTGTGGTTAAGGCTTTAGAAAGTTTTCTATTTGTTGTTTTGATTTCTTATTATTCAAGAACTGCTTCAAGAACTATTATTCCGTCTGTATTGCGACCAATTCAATGGCTACTTGTTGGAGATTGGTTACTTTCTCAAATATCTTCGCCAATAACTCTCTCGAAATTTTGAAACTGCGGTCATATCTGGCCGCAGTATAAGCATCTTCTAATAGATTATTTAATTGCTTATCTTCTTCGGTATCGTCAGAAAATATTGTACAAAGTTGCGGCGCACAGCGGCAGATGTACTTTCTTAAGGCTTGTAAAGCATGTGTTTTCTTATCAAAGCCATTTAAATTTTTTAAAACACTTCGGTAAGTTAGTTCCGTGGCTTGATGCAGTAAGAATGAAGTAATTTTAGAATGGTTCTTTTCTAAAAGATAAGCTGCCATTTCTTTAAAGTCAATTGCTCTTTGAATATCTTGTTTAAAGTTATGGCTGATTTGCTTTTTCATTTGCTCTAGCATCTCTGATGATGGAACAGGGTATTGGCTTTTACTATTATCATAAATGATATTTTCTTGAAGGCAATGCAAAGAATAAAATAGATGCCCATTGGAAAGGTCTTCTTTCAGATTACCTTCGTTATACAAAGAGCAACAAACAATGGATTCACTTACGTATGGTATTTCCAAGATGGGTTCTAATTCTACAAATGGTTTTTCATTGGAGGAGGCAACAATGATGAGCAAATCAATATAAGTTTCATTAGTAATCTTTGGATGATTTATCCGGTAAATTCTTGTAGGTTGTATGGTGGCAACCAAAAGCTGAATAAGTGGTTTTAGTTCATCTTCCCCTTGAGTTATATTTTCTACAATCGAGGCAAGCCAGCCTTTCCAATCCTTTAATGCAGATTGTTTCGCCTCAGCACCAATAAATACATTATTGGTAATATTTAAAACGCGGCTATTACCGTTTTCCATAATGATAAATTTTAATGATAAACATTCCGCAGTATCTGTACTAAACTTTAACCGGATAATATTTCCTTAATTGATTCAGACAGCTTTCTTCAAAATCCGCAAAATGTTCTTTGAAAATGGTTATGCGGTTATGTGCTTGGTGCATCCATTCTAAAATGCCCGCATCTCTTAAGGAAGCAACCAAATAATATTGGTAATTGATGACAATAAAAAAAGTAATGCTTGCATCAAATTGACTAACTACTTTATTACCTATCTCAATTTTCAAGGCTAACTGGTAGTATGCGTCTTTATTGGTCAGTTGAAAAAATAATTTTGCTCTCTCACTATTGATAATAATTCGGTGCATATATTTTTTAAGTGGCTTGCCTTTCAGATACCGTGTACCAAAGAATGGGAGTTGATAAACATTTTCCTGTCTTTGTAACAATGGAACTACTTTTTCCCATAAACAAAAAATTGCTTGTATTTTGTCTTGATCATTCTCCTCATCTATTAAATAGCGGTTGGCGTTTTCTGCATGTTTCCAAATTTCGTAGCACCATCTATTCACTGTTTTTTGCTCTTCCGTAAGATTTTTTTCATAATCCTTTTCGGTTCCACTTAAAAATTTTTCAAAGGCTTTTAAATCTGTCCCCTCTTTATTTTTTATCCCTAAGCAAGGCAATAAAAATGTAGGGTTTGTAAACCGTTTGTTCGGTGGAAACATTAGCATATAAACCATTGCCGAATTTAAGGTTGCCGGCGTTTGTTGAGTAACTGCAGGTAATTGCAATAAACTCTCCAATGGCAGTGTAATATTTTCATTCGTAAATTGATAGATAGTTCCCAACTGCTTTTTAGGTCTAAAATATTGTTCAATCCCATCTACCGTTTTTGTGAAAAATTGAGGATGTTTAAGACTCAAAGCGATTTTGCCTGCTGGTTGGTATCTTTCAAAATAATAATCTCCCCTTGCAGTAATTATTTCATCCAGTACCTTAAATGCGTGAACACATATTTTATCTGATTGATTTCCACAATGACAGGTAACCATTAGTTTGTCTGCCGCAATTTCGAGCCGAATAATGGTCTCCCAATCGGAATTGTCTGCCTTAAACTGCAAACAATTATCTTTAAACGAAATAAAATTTAAAGAAATATAATCCCATCTCTTTCTTTTAAAGGTATGCCCATCTGTTTGTTGGCAAAACTGTTCTTGCGTTAATACATAATGCTTCTCAGGGAAATTAATAACGAATGGCTTTGACGGATTGTTTGTCTTTTTAAATACCTGCTTTTGTATTTGCTTTTTTAAAATCATCGGAGTAATTTTTTGATGAACTCAAAGCAACTTTAGAATGTACAACTATAAAATTCTTAAAAGGAATAGTTTATCTTTACAGAAGGATATCTTATCCAATGGAATAGATTTACAATTGCACTATTCCAATACAAAAAGTTTAATTTTGTTTTATGACTACGAAAGAAGAAACACAAAAGACAATTCATCACGGCCGGAATGTAAAACGCTTCCGCGAAATGTTAGGTATAAAACAAGAAGCTTTGGCTTATGAATTAGGCGGCGATTGGAATCAGAAAAAAGTCTCTTTGTTGGAGTCTAAAGAAATAATTGAAACAGATGTTTTGGAACAAGTAGCAAAAATTCTGAAAGTGCCAGTAGAAGCTTTCCAGAATTTTGATGAAGAGGCAGCTGTGGCGTTTTTCAATACCTTCAATGATAACAGTACGAATCATGGCACAATAGGTAACAATTATAATTGTGAGCTTAATTTTAACCCCGTTGACAAAGTTGTGGAATTATTCGAAAGACTTCTTGCAAGTGAAAAAGAAAAGACGGATTTAATGAAGGAGATATTGGAAAAAATGGGGAAGTAGTTTATTTAATCAATATACAACTGTTATGAGTTTTGAAATTCCTAAAAAATTAGAAATTTCGGAAACCGAAGTTTATAAAAAATTCTCTGCCGATATTGATTATTGTGTAGCCTTCTTTGAAGGTTTTGGTCAGATTGTTTTTCGTCGACTTATTTCCTTTATTACTGCTAAAAATGTATTGGTATTAAATACCGAGCTAATTGACAGTGCTGTTCAAACCTTAAAAAGTATAAAGCTTTGCTGTTCCATTGGAAGTTTTGCAGATGCAAATGCTTTAATTAGAAAACTACGGGATGATTTGATTTTATATGTCTATATTCTTAACGTTATCGATCAAAGAAAACCTTTTAAGGAAGATCCAATAGATATCAAAACTGATAATGCTGAGAACTTCGCAGATTCAATATCAAAACTTCACTTTAATGATACTTTATCCGAAGACGAAAAAGCGATATCCGCCTGGTTAAGTAATAACGTGAATGAACTGCCTAATCCAATTAAAAGAAAATTAGAGTTTAAAAATTATATGAATGTTCTTAAGGAGAATGAACATATATACAAAATTCTCGAAGACTATAAGCTAAGTGATTATTGGGAAAAGCTCAGGAGAAGTCTAAATGATTA
>NZ_JBNQGD010000052.1:0-3005 GCF_050436765.1 Arachidicoccus sp.
TAAATAGCCGGTTTGATAAGCAACAAATGCGTAGCAAGTTGAGTGAGATTTATTGAAAGCGTATTGTGCAAAGGCTTCCCAGTCATTCCATATTTTGTCAAGTTTATCAGCAGGGTGGCCTTTTTGGGTCGCCCCTTCTATAAATTGCGTTTTCATTTTGTTCAACACCGCAATTTGTTTTTTCCCCATTGCCTTACGCAAGACATCTGCATCTCCTTTGGAAAAGCCCGCTATTTTTTGTGAAAGCAGCATCACCTGTTCCTGATATACCGTAATACCATACGTATCGGCGAGATATTCTTCCATTTCCGGCAAATCATATTCGATAGGTTCTACGCCGTGTTTGCGTTTAATAAAGGTAGGAATATATGCGATTGGGCCGGGTCGATACAGCGCATTCATGGCAATTAAGTCTGCAAAAACGTCCGGTTTCAGATCGCGCAAATGTTTCTGCATTCCCGCACTTTCGAACTGAAATGTAGCATTTGTTTCACCACGTTGATATAATTGAAAAGTAGCTTCGTCATCTAATGGCAGTTCGTCTAAATCAATTTCGACACCGTGGTTTATTTTGATCAGTCCCAATGCCGTTTTAAGAATGGATAGATTTTTCAATCCTAAAAAGTCCATCTTGATAACACCTGCCTCTTCAATGCTTCCGCCCTCAATTTGTGTTACCCACAAATCTGAATCTTTGGCCGTCGCGACCGGAATTAATTCAGTCAAGTCTTTGGGGGCAATAATGATACCGGCCGCATGTACACCGGTATTGCGTACACTACCTTCTAATTTTTCTGCTTCATGCAAGACGGCCGAACGCATGTCATTGCCATTATATATTTCTCGTAGTTTTTTTATGTTTTCAATGTCTTCCGGTTGATATTGTTCTTTTTCTTCTAAAGAACTTTCGCCAATTTTAGCTTCTTTATTGGTAATCGGAGCCTTCAATACGCGCGCGAGCTGTGTCCCAGGCTTATCAGGAACCAATTTCGTCAAGGCGTTGGAATCCGCAAGTGGCAAATCCATTACACGTGCCACATCTTTAATGGAAGACTTGGCCGCCATTGTACCATAAGTAACAATTTGAGCTACCTGTTGTTTAGAATATTTTTTTACTACATAATCAATTACTCTTTGCCTTCCTTCATCATCAAAATCAGTATCGATATCCGGCATTGATTTTCTATCGGGATTCAAAAACCTTTCAAAAAGTAAATTGTATTTTATTGGGTCTATATTGGTTATACCTATGCAAAAAGCCACCACGCTGCCTGCAGCAGAACCACGTCCGGGACCAATGAACACCCCCATGTCGCGACCTGCTTTAATAAAATCACTTACAATTAAAAAATATCCGGCAAATCCCATTGTTTTAATTGTAAATAGTTCAAAATCAATACGTTCTATTACTTCAGCAGTCATTTCACCATAACGTTTTCTTGCACCCTCATAGGTAAGATGATGAAGAAAATTCCATTGATTAATATTATCGTCTGTAGTCGTTTTAAATTCCTGCGGAATAGGAAAGGCAGGTAGTAAAATATCTTTCTTAAGATTTAACACTTCCACTTTGTCCACAATCATTTGTGTATTTTCCAAAGACTGTGGAATGTCTTTAAAAACATGTTCCATTTCATTGGTCGTTTTGAAATAGAACTGATCATTGGGAAATTTAAATCGTCGGTTTTTTACTTGTATATCGTCGTTTACAAAATCATCAAAACCGGGAGTAGCCTGTTTTTCCCCTGTATTCACACAAAGTAAAATATCGTGTGCATTCGCATCTTCCTGATCCATGTAATGGCTATCATTAGTACAAATAATGTGGACGTTATACTTCTTTGCGAAGCGCAAAAGCACTTCATTTACCTTATCTTGGTCAGGTAAATTGTGGCGCTGCAGTTCCACATAATAATCATCGCCGAACAAATCTAGCCACCATTTAAATTCAATTTCTGCTTCTTCTTCACCCTTTAATAAGATCGTTTGCGGCACCGATGCGCCCAAGCAACAGGTAGTTGCGATCAGTCCTTCATGATATTGTAAAATCAATGCTTTATCTACGCGTGGATATTTGCCGTACAGACCTTCAATATACCCGAGAGAAGTAAGTTTTATTAAATTTCGATACCCCAGCTCGTTCTTAGCCAATAAAATCTGATGATAACGTTTATCTTTTTTTTCTTTCGAAAAAGATCTTTGAAAACGATCTTCCACTACATATAGTTCACAACCGACAATTGGTTTTATCTTAGGAGCCAGAATATCTTTACCATTTGCATCTTTGCCTATTACCTTCGTATTCTTCCAGGCTTGTGCCACAAACTCGAAAGCACCAAACATGTTCCCATGATCGGTAAGTGCCAGCGATTGCATCCCATCGCTTTCTGCCTTTTTGTATAGGTTCTTAATAGAGGCGGCTCCATCCAATAAGGAATATTGCGAGTGAACGTGTAAATGCGAAAATTGAGGCATTGGGAGAAGAAAATTTATTATAACGGATTAACTACAAAAGTCGTAAAAATTGAGGGTAATAAAAAGTGAAACTTATAAACATTCTCGAATATTATATGTTATTGTTTTCTAGATGTTCAGCTTAAAATGAAGACTTATTCTTTTGAAACTGCGGTTCTATGCGTCTCTACAAATTCTTGATCACCCGCACAAGTAAATAAAGGTTCTTCCTCTTCTCGAAATAATGCCAGTAGCTGGTGTTTCCTCCTTTGGTATAACAGGGGTGCAGAATGCCTTCTTTTTTTACATTAGATTGTTCCATCCTTTTCACAGTTTTCTCATCAGAATCCGATTCTTAATTTTGGCAATACTTTTGTTTTCTTATGACTAGTTTTGTAAAGAAGCGTTCACTTTTTTTCAGAAATATTATTAAATATCAACAGCAATGAAATATAATTTATTGGGCAACACCGGACTTTTGGTTTCCGAGCTGTGCTTTGGTACGATGACTTTTGGCGGCAATGGTTATTGGGAAGCTATAGGTCAGGTGC
>NZ_JBNQGD010000052.1:3015-10039 GCF_050436765.1 Arachidicoccus sp.
TAGATTCCGGCATCAATTTTATCGATACAGCCAACATATACTCTTTTGGGCTCTCTGAAAAGCTATTAGGGCAGTCTTTAAAAGATTTGGGCATAAACCGCAACGAAATAGTTATCGCAACTAAAGTCTTGGGCAGAATGAACGAAAAACCCAATAGCGCCGGGCTTTCCCGTTATCATATTTTTAATTCTGTAGATGAGAGTTTGCAAAGACTGCAAATGGATCATATAGATTTATTATATGTACACGGTGTAGATCCGCTGACTCCGATAGAAGAAATAATGCACAGTTTAAACGATATTGTTTTAAGTGGAAAAGCGCGATATATAGCTGTTTGTAATTGGCCTGCTTGGATGGTCATGAAAGCGCAGGGAATTGCTGAGGTAAATGGCTGGAATAAATTTGCCGCCCTTCAGTATTATTATTCCTTAGCTACAAGAGATATAGAACGTGAAATTATTCCTTTAGCGCTTGATCAGAATTTGCCCATAATGCCTTGGAGCCCTCTGGCCGGAGGCTTTCTTTCCGGAAAATACACACGCAACAACGAAAAAGCAGGTGACGCTCGCAGAGATCAATTTGATTTTCCGCCAATAAATAAAGAAAAGGCTTATGACATTGTCGATGTATTAGCGAAAATGGCGAAACAGAAAGAAGTGTCCGTTGCACAGCTGGCATTGGCTTGGGTGCGCATGCAATCGGGTATTACCAGTACCATTATCGGGGCTAAAAAAATAGAACAGCTGCAACAAAACATCGCTTCCACTTCTGTAGAGTTGTCAGGTGATGATTTAAGTAAAATAGATAAGATAAGTGCGCTATTAAAGGAATATCCCGAATGGATGGTTGAGCGTCAAAATGCGTATAGAAGCCTGTCCTAAGACTTAAAATATCATTCATCAAAATACCTTGAGCAGTCTAAAGTCATTTTTGTAGACTATCCGTTGCTTTTATTAAGAGGTGGCGCCAAAAGGTTTTTAGCATGGAGCGCAGACACAACCGAGGTAGGTCTTTTTGTTAGATTTAATTTACAGAGTAGTCTCAATAATTTTCATTTGTTAATCAAATTCACTTTAAACAGTTGCAATGAGTAAACTTTTATCTTCACTGACTATCAGAAATACAATATTTAAAAACCGCCTGGTGGTTTCTCCGATGTGCCAATATGCTTCTACCGACGGATTTGCCAATAACTGGCATTTAGTTCACCTGGGTAGTCGTGCTGTTGGCGGCGCGTCATTAATTATACAGGAAGCATCTTCCATTTCACCCGAAGGGAGAATAACTTACGCCGACATGGGCATTTGGAAAGACGAACATATCGCTAAACTAAAAGAAATCGTTGATTTCATTCATCAACAGGATGCTTTAGCTGGTATTCAGCTGGCACATGCGGGAAGGAAAGCTTCTTGCGAAGTTCCTTGGAAAGGGGGTAGGCAAATCCCATTAAATGAGCCTAACAGTTGGCAGACAGTTTCTGCAAGTGCTACACCTTTTAGAGAAGGGGATCAGGAACCGCTGGCGATGGATAAAGAGGCTATAAGTAAAGTAATTCATGATTTTGCGGCTGCAACAAGACGAGCTGCACAAGTGGGCTATGATGTCGTAGAAATTCATGCAGCACATGGTTATTTGCTGCACCAGTTTTATTCCCCGTTGAGTAACGAGCGGGCGGATGAATATGGTGGTAGTTTTGAAAATCGTGTAAGATTATTATTGGAAGTTACGGAAGCGGTCAAAAAAGAATGGGGTAGCGAAAAACCGCTTTTTGTACGCATTTCAGCATCTGACTGGACAGAAGGTGGATGGACAATAGATGACTCTGTAAAATTAACCCGAATGCTACAGGAAAGAGGTGTCGATTTGCTGGACGCATCGTCAGGAGGCAATGTGCCAAAGGCAAAAATCCCTAATAAACCTGGTTATCAGGTTCCTTTTGCCGCGTCCATTAAAAAACAAACCGGCATACTTACCGGTGCGGTCGGACTTATTACCACAGCACAACAAGCCAACGAAATCCTTTTAGAGCAAGAAGCTGATTTAATATTAATGGCAAGGGAAAGCCTGCGCAATCCCTATTTTCCATTGTATGGGGCAACGGCATTGGGTGATGATGTTAAATTTCCCGTTCGGTACGAAAGGGCAGCGCCTATAATAGTATAATTTTTTGCTATCCATATTTAATTGATGAACCCGGAAAGAGTGGTCACTCTAAAAAAAATACATTTTTAAGTGGAACAGAAATGGGAGAAGCGTCGTCGTTAGTTTCCATAATCGCTTGCATATAAAGCCACCATTTTTTCATTAGTGGTTCGTTGGATAAATATTTCAGTTGATCTTCATTATTCACGAGATAAGTCGCAAACAATATATTCGTTTCTTCATCAAGGAAAATAGAATAGTCACTGATGGAATATTTTTTTAGAAGCGTAACTAACTCCGGCCAGATTTCATCATGTCGCTTTTTATATTCATTCTTTTTGCCGGCATGCAATTTCATTTTAAAAGCTAATCTTTTCATAGTGGATTTTTTGTTAAGCTAAAATTTACTGTAAACTAGGGGAGTGGTGATAACCCCTCCCATTTTACTTTCCAATTTTTTCTATCAAAGCCCGGCGTAGGCGTTTTGTTCCCGTCAAAGCCAGCACACATCAATGCAATAGCCGATAATAATCCACCATTGCCTGGCAAGTAGATAGTTAATCGACTATCTTGATAATTATTACCATTGGGTAAATAGGTATTAGTTGTTACATTTTTGAATAAAGCGTCAACGGCTTCATCTGGAAGGTGTAATCTTGTTGCCGTCATCGCAACCAAAGGAAAATCCCATCCCCAAGTATGATCCCAATGCCATACTTTTTTTACTTTGAAAAAGGTCCTTTTCATTACGGATGTGTCTAAGCCGTCAGCCGCCCCAAAGCTGGCCAGTGCAGCTAAAACAGCTGGGTGATCAACTGTAACCTTGCTATCCGGAGCATAACAGTCGGGTGTGCTTTGGGTAGCTAAATATAGTCCATCTTTCTGCGGCAAGGGTGCTAAATTCTTTATGATATTCTCCCATTTTTTATTCTTCTGCAAACCAGATCTTACCCGCCATTTTTGCGCCATATTTAAAGCCCAGTACCAATAACTTAATTCATATGTAGGATTAAAGGTTTCCGTTGCATTAAAACATTCTTGTGCCGGGATAATACCCTTACCTAAATTATATTTCCCGGTAGCTGAATCATAGGTGGCGAAAGAAGCCATAAAATCTGCTGTTTCAAATACGAGGTGTTTGTATTTCTCTATAATAGATTTTTGCTTTTTATCTCTGTAAAGTAGCTCGGCTAAATAAATTAGATGCGGTTGCTCCCATATTAAAAATGCACCAACTGACGAGGGTGATTCGTTCCCTGAATTATCGACCATCTTTGGCCACCTGACGCCTTGATAGCCTTGTCTTTGTGCTAATGCTTTTGCTTTGCTTTCAATCTTAAAATACCAATCGAGACTTTTCTCTAAGAGTTCCGGATGGCCCCACAAAGCAAAATGCGCTGCGTGCCACCAAAACATTTCTAAGTGTTCTTTTCCGTACCAGCTATTGTAGGTGAGTCCGGTTTCTTGAGGAGGAAAACTTCCGGCGCATTGTACACGCGTTAAATATTCTGACAAAATAATTCTTCTTTCCAGCTCAAAGGCCCTTTTATCTTTACTTCCTGCGAAGTCAATTGCACCACCTTCTTCCCAAAAGTTTTTCCAAGATAAAAAATTACTATTTTTTATTTGTGCTAGATTGTCTTTTACGATATCCTTTTTTTGGGAAAACACGCCGTTAAATTCAAATTCATCTGTATTTTTCGGCTCTAATAAAAAGAAATTGGGCCGAGAAGAATCGATGTCCACTGCGCTATTCCAATTGGTATTCAAATAATAAACAGTACTGTCCAATTGATGTACAAAATAACCTTTATTTTTCTGTGTATAATTAAAGAAACTTTTTTGGGATGAGGTATCCTTAAAATAAGTTCCTTTATCCGAGAAGTCTCCTGTAGGGTAAGGAAATGCCACTCGAATAAATAGGCGACCCATTTTTAGGAGATTAGAATGAACTTTAAAGGAAATGCCATCTTTCTGCTGATTAGCATAGGTATAAACCGTTACAGGGGTGCCCTCTAAAGTAAAGCTGCTAATTAATTCTCCCTTCCATAATAGCAAATGCTGATTGATATTCTTAATATCGGAGAGGGTAGCTCTTTGTCCATTCTTTTTGAGTAATACAAAGCCAATATTGCCCAATTGTAACCGGTGTGGGTTTACTCTAAAATAATCAACAGCAGCCTTATCTTTTGCAGGATATTTTATTTGTACGCTATAGGAAACTTGCCGGCCATTCTGCGTAATATATTTATAACTCTGGCTTCTTTTGTAATGATGAATATTGGGAAAACTATGCCATCCCCATTCAGACTCAGTCCCCAGGGGAACGCCATTTTCATAATCTTTATAAAAAGTTTGTAGTCCGGTGATGTCAACAGTAAAAGCAAAGCCGCCGTTACCCATTGTGATAGATGCAAGTGTATCCGCTTTATGAGCAATTATGTCGTGTCTGGTAACGACTTCTTTGCGGTTAATAGAATCCTTATATGATGCAAAGAGATTGCCCCCTAGTGTGAGAAATAAAAAAGAGATTAAAATAGGTCTTATCATGCGCTTCTACGGTTTTAAAATGGAATTTACTACTGTTAAATGAACTATTTGATAAAGCTGAATTTATTGTTTTTTTACTTGCGAATGTTTGTTATCGTTCTAAGGCAATAAAAAAGGTTACTGTCTAAGAATTCAAGTTATTGATCGCTAATTTATTATTACAGCATATTGCTATGCGTTAAGTGCGTCCATTCTTTTACTAAAAGTTCATTACATAAAATGATGATAGGAGCACCCAATCTTTTATCAAAAGCTAATTCATTTATCCCATGAATTGAATGTATAAAGATATTAGCACAAGATGGTAATACTATCCTGCACCATCCTGCTAGGCTACAAAAGATTGGGACGTCTGTTGAAAGCGATTTTTTGGATATGAATTTTATTTTAAAAGCTGATGCTACAGAAATTTTCCGGTAAAACTGTTCTTTACTTTTTTTAGATCTTTTGGAATCCCTTCAAAAACGAGATTTCCACCGCCTTCTCCCGCCTCAGGACCGAGGTCAATTACCCAGTCGGCCGATTTTATGACATCTGTATTGTGTTCGATAATTATTAAAGAATGACCTTGCTCTATCAATGCATTAAAAGAGGCGAGTAGCTTTTTTATATCGTGAAAGTGAAGGCCTGTTGTGGGTTCGTCAAAAAGAAATAATATATTTCCATGACCTTTGCCTTTGCCTAAAAAACTAGCTAGTTTTACGCGCTGTGCTTCGCCACCACTTAATGTATTGGAGGATTGTCCAAGTTTTATATAGCCTAAACCGACGTCATGCAGTGGTTGCAACGCTTTAGTTAAATTATTTTCTTCTTTGAAAAAGTCAATCGCTTCATCCACACTCATTTCAAGTACATCATAAATGCTTTTATTTTTATAATGTACTTCGAGCACCTCCTCTTTAAAACGCTGTCCTTTACATACATCACAGGTTAAATGGACATCAGCTAGAAATTGCATCTCAATGGTTTGTTCGCCTTCACCCTTACAAGCATCGCAACGTCCACCGTCTACATTAAACGAAAAATGCTTGGCTTGAAAGCCGCGTATTTTTGCAAGGTGTTGCCGGGCAAACAAATTTCTGATCTCATCGTAGGCTTTTATGTACGTTACGGGGTTGCTGCGTGAAGATTTTCCAATTGGATTTTGATCCACCAATTCTATTTGTTGAATATCATTTATATCGCCGTTAATACTTTCGTGCTCCCCCACTTTATCTGATGTGCCACTTTTCATCTTCATCAATCCGGGATACAAGATTTGCTTAACTAAGGTGGTTTTGCCGCTACCTGAAACACCTGTCACTACGCACATAACATTTAATGGGAATGTTACATCGATGTTTTTTAGATTATTTTGACGAGCGCCCTTCACTGTTATTTTACCGGTAAACTTTCGCGTCGTTTTGGGTGGTTCTATTGTATATTCTCCGGTTAGGTATTTTCCCGTTAGGCTTTTTGGATTAGCGATTAATTCTTTGTAATTGCCTTCAGCAATTACCTCTCCGCCGAGATATGATGCAAGCGGACCCATGTCAATAATATGGTCGGCCTCGCGCATCATCATTTCATCGTGTTCTACTACTACAACTGTATTATCTAAGGCTTTTAATTGATGCAATACTTTAATCAAACGATCGGTATCACGAGAATGCAGACCAATAGAAGGCTCATCTAAAATATATAACGAATTGGTTAGATTGCTGCCCAAACTTCTTGTCAGTTGTATTCTCTGACTTTCGCCGCCGCTTAAAGTGTTGGCTAACCGGTCTAAACTTAAATAACCCAGACCTACATCCAGCAATGTTTGTAATCGTTGATGAATTTCGATCAGTAATCTTTTTGCTATTTGCGATTGATGGTTTGTTAGTTTCAATTCATCAAACCAGATCTTTAATTTTTCCACCGGTAAACGACATAGTTCACCAATATGTTTACCGCCAATTTTTATATATAATGCTTCGGGGCGCAGACGGTAACCATCACAATCGGGACAATCGGCGCGGCCACGATAGCGGCTTTGCAAAACACGATATTGTACTTTGTAGAGATGTTGCTGTACATCTTTGAAGAAATCATTAATGCCATATGCTTCACTATTGCCTTTCCAAAGAACATTTTTTTGTTCGTCAGATAATTCGTTGTAAGGCTTATGGATCGGGAAGGCGAACTTGTGTGCATTTTTCACAAACTGTTCTTTCCACCAAACCATTTTTTCGCCTTTCCAGGGAGCGACTACTCCTTCAAAAACACTTAGTCTTTTATCAGGAATAACTAATTCTTTATCGATGCCCAATACCTGTCCAAAACATTCGCAGGTAGGGCAAGCACCGAA
>NZ_JBNQGD010000053.1:0-1019 GCF_050436765.1 Arachidicoccus sp.
AGTAGTCCCTGCTTAGTTGGAAGGCGGGGAAGGGAAACACAAAGGTTTCTAAGAAGAAGGCTGCCCCGGTTATCGTCAATCTCACATCAGGAGAGACATAAATTGTAGCTGTGCCGGAGGTAATGAAGTCAAAATTGGATTTTGCCTTTTGCTCTATGACGCCTCCGGACCATGAAGATTTTATTGGGTGCTTTTGTACATTGTGTGTACACCAAGCTGGAAATATGGGGCGACTTTTGTTTGTATTTCTGTTCCGATGGAAAAGTAGCTCATAATGTTGTAATTTATGTCACACACTAGTAGGAGATGTAATATGTAAATAAAACTACTCGACTCCAACTGTCATTTTGGTGTTGCAATGGAAAAACCTTCTTGTAATGTTTTTTTTCATTGCAACACGCTAATGTCATTTTGGTGTTATATGAATTCAGTTACTATTTCAAAATGTTGGTATGATTTTGTTAGTTGCTACTACCTTTGCTGTTCAGATACATCCCTATCCATGAAAATTGAATCTCTGACTGGAGTTGGACATATATTTCCACTAAACTACTATTTCAGGTTTGTAAGTGCTTATATACCCGTGATAATAAAAGTTGTGATCCAAATTAGTTGCTGTCAAAACGGGTTTCCAAAATATTGCGCACAAAATTTATGTGTAATTCATTCCCGCACAAAAATCATCCTTACAGGTGCCTTAAAATTTATGCACTTGTCAGCAAAATCTACAACCATAGGGTTCAGTTGGGGAAGGACTGCAGAAGCCGGATTCAATTGGGGACGAATGAAGACCACATCATGATGCCGCACAACTCTTACTCGCATGTACTACCATGATGACTTATTGGCAGTATGGGGTCGGTGTCATAACGGTCAGGATAATGAATTTGATGAATCCTGGAAAGCATCTCTCAAAAAAAACGTCCATCTTTCAGACACAAATCAAATGCATCACTCAGACAGTCCAATAAAAATTATGTAAATACTACAACATCGCATAATTATTACATGTTCAAACA
>NZ_JBNQGD010000054.1:0-29222 GCF_050436765.1 Arachidicoccus sp.
AAACTAACATTGACCAATTGATAATCAGAACTCCAAATATTTCAATCTAAATAAAGCAAGAGAAACACATCATAAAATATTCAACAAATACAGTAAAATTTACGGTTAATCAATACTTTTCTATTTCGTCAATTGCATCTATAACATGCTGCAATCTGATTTTATCGCCAAGTTCACTTCGCATAAAGCAATTGCTTTTCACAATCAATAATAGGTTTTATGTATTTTGATATTCCGTTTGATGATACCAAATCCACTTTATTCTCTAACAACTTTTCGAGGTCAAGTTTCAGTTGAATAAACTGCAATCCAATTCTTTGACTATAATCCAAATCAACTAAAATATCTATATCGCTTTCTGCATCTGCACTCCCGTGAAGATACGAACCGAAATAAATATGCTCTCAATACCGGACGGTTTTTGAAATATGCTTTGATTGATTCTTTTTAGCTACGTTAAGAGTCATGCAGCAAACATACAATTCTTACTAACTTTTAGGCTGTCTTGTTACATTTGGGCTGTTTGTAAAAAGGTGCCAAAATCGTTACTGGATAACCCGATTCTTAGCTCTACGCCCCTAATTCAACACTAGTTTGTTTTCTCAAAAACGGACGATTTACACCTATGGTCAGACATTCCTTCCATAGTACCTTCCTAGTGACACCTGCTTTCTTTAATTCTTCTCGGGTATATTGCAAGTGAATTGTCAGTTGCTTTAAACGCTCTATATCATGGGACAGGCTATCATTGGTATATGCAATCTCAGCTAAAGTTTGATCTGCTTTTTTCTTCCTTTAAGTTGACTGGGTCAGCTTTTTGTATTGTCCAGGTATTTGCGCACAGTATTGCGGCTGATACCTAGACAGTGAGTCATTTCACGAATTTCGACACCATTGCTCCAGAATTGGAGTGTTTGCTTTATTTGTTCCATTGCTATAGGTTTTGTGCTGTGGCTCTTAAAATTTAAGAAGCAAAGAAACTAGCTAATAGCCTATAACAATTACCTGAACAGATGGGTCAACATACACCACCAGAATTTACAATTAATTAAATTATCTTCTAATGTTGCTTTTAAAAAGGCTATAAACACTTCCGAAAAAATAGTCCGTATCTCATTTCTTTTCAAGATAATGAGGTAGCATTTGGAGGATTCCCCATTTGACGATGTATCTATAGAAATCTATCTATTAATATATACCTTTGTACTAAATCTTGTCAGATGTTCAGGCATAAAGGCAAACGGAGAACTTACAAACATAATCTGAGACTAGCTTCCATCCTTTCTTTCGTTGCTGGGACTGTTAATATAACCGGCGTTTTGTCTGTAAAAGTACTCACCACAAACGTGACAGGGCATTTTGCTTATTTTGGCGAACAATTTTTATTCAAAAATTATAGGAATGCCATCTTTTTTCTGTTGTATATTCTTTCATTTCTGGCTGGCTCCTTTCTATCGAATTTTTTAATTGAGGCTGTTTCTAGAAAGAAGGACAGATATTCTTATTTAACACCTATCATTATAGAAGCGTCGCTCTTGTCTACTATAGCCTTTTTTGGCAATAGCATTCAGCTTCTGTATGGTGCTGAGACAGTTGCATTTACTCTGCTGTTTGCCATGGGACTTCAAAATGCGTTGGTAACAACAGCGTCACAGTCAGTCGTCAGAACGACACATTTAACAGGCTTATTTACAGATCTTGGAATAGAACTTTCGCAAATATTTTTCTTTCGAAAAACCGATAGGTTTCACCAACTAAAAAAGAGCATCTTACTAAAACTCGCAATTATTAGTTTCTTTTTTTCCGGTTGCGTAATAGGAGGCTTTATTTACAGGAGCCTGACATTACAAACCCTTCTGTTCAGTTCGTTCTGCTTGATAATTGCCTTGCTATACGATTGGATCCTTTTCCATTTCTACCATATAAAAAGAAGACTATCAGTATCTTAATTCGTTGCATCACGTCTCATCAGAAAGGCCGCCTACCAAATATTAATTCACATCGTCATTGGTTGGGTGCACTATTTAAAAACCTGAAACATTCCATTGAGTTGGCAGACCCGGCCTATTTGCCCCTATTTAATTTATGGTGAGGACCGGGTTTTTCTTCGAAGTAACATGCGGGGTATTGCTTTGGGGAAATGCTTGAGTAACTGACATGCCGGCCCATTTTTTGTTCTACCCTTCATAAAATGCCGGAAATTTTTAATTTTTGATTACAACAATAGTTGATTAGGCTACGTTTTCTAAGGAATTCTGGTAGATCTTTGTATCTACAAATAAAATAAAAATATTACAATGAATAAAGTCGCATTAGTAACCGGCGGAAGTCGCGGTTTAGGAAGAAACATGTCATTAGCACTTGCAAAAAAAGGGATAGATATCGTTTTGACATATAATAGTAATCAAGAAGCAGCTAATGACGTTGTTGCGGAGATTCAATCATTGGGACAAAAGGCATTTGCGTTTCAATTGGACACAAGTAACATTCGCTTATTTGATGGGTTCTTCAAGCGAGTAACTGAGCACCTGCAGGAACAAACTGGTCGTTCAACATTTGATTATTTAGTCAACAATGCGGGGACCGCTTTATACGCATTAGCGAGCGATACGACAGAAGAACAGATGGATAATATTTTCAACATACATTACAAAGGGGTATTTTTCTTAACACAGAAAGCATTACCTTTTATCAATGATGGCGGAGGTATTATTAATATCTCATCGGGACTCACACGTATTATAATGCCAGGCTCTTCTGTATATGGTTCAATTAAGACGGCCGTAGAATCTCTTACACTTTATTTAGCAAAAGAATTGGGTGCTAGAAAAATTCGGGTAAACGTAGTGGCTCCCGGCGCGATAGAAACTGATTTTGGGGGTGGTCGCACTAGAGATAATAAAGAAATTAATAGTCATATTGCCGCACTGACTGCACTGGGCCGTGTGGGATTACCTGAAGACATTGGGGGCGTGGTTGCTTTCCTTTGTACACCGGATGCTTATTGGATAAATGGGCAGCGTATCGAAGTTTCGGGTGGCCAATCTATTTAATGGATTGATTAATTTAATAACTTTAATTGTATGAAACCGCTTTCTATTAAAAGCATTACGGAATTTCACCGGCTTAACCTCTTACCGCCTCCCGAGCATCCACTTATCAGCGTGGTGGATTATGCCAGGGTGGCTGCTGCTAAAAGAAAAAATGAGGTGCGCGCTATTGTGGGCGATTATTATAGTATTTCAGTAAAGCGAGGGCTTAATGGGAAAATGCGATACGGTCAGCAAGAATATGATTTTGATGAAGGTGTGATGTATTTTCTTGCTCCCGGGCAGGTATTACAATCTACGCCTGCTCCCCATTCAGGTGAAATGCCTTCCGGATGGATTTTATTGATTCACCCAGACTTTATCTGGAACACCTCTCTGGCTAAAACCATCAAGCAATATGCGTATTTTGAGTATTCGGTAAATGAGGCATTGTTTCTTTCTGAAAAAGAAGAAGTTACCCTCTATAATATTATTCAAAATATTAAAGAGGAGTACCATTCCAATATTGACAGGTATAGTCAGGGAATAATTATTGCACAAATTGAGACTTTATTAAATTATGCAGAAAGGTTTTATCAACGACAATTTATCACACGCAAAAAAGCCAACCACCAAATTGTGGATTCTTTAGAAGTACTATTAACAGATTATTTTGAACAAAAGGATCTGATAACAAAAGGCCTTCCAACTGTACATTATATTGCCGAGGAACTGAATGTGTCTCCTAATTACTTAAGTAGCCTGTTGAAAGTTTTGACAGGACAAACGACGCAACAACACATTCATCATAGATTGATCGAAAAGGCTAAAGAAAGACTTTCAACTACAGAGTTGTCTGTTAGTGAGATTGCCTATGAACTAGGTTTTGGGCATTCGCAGTCTTTCAGTAAATTATTTAAAACAAAGACTAATTTTTCCCCCTCGGAATTCAGGCAATCTTTTAATTAAACAAAAATGCGAATTTTAGCAATACGTCAAAATGTATCATCAATTGCCTCTTTTGTATAATAACAGTAGCTCTTTGTCCTACTAATTTTGCCCTATTAATTTAAATAATAAAAAAATGACAAAGACAATTTTAATTACCGGGGCGTCTCGCGGATTTGGGAAAATTTGGGCGGAAGCTTTTTTAAAACGCGGAGACAATGTAATCGTTACTTCAAGAAATGTGGCTCAATTACAAGATCTAGTGAGCAAATATGGTAATTCTGTTTTACCACTTGAGTTAGATATTACTAACAAAGCGGATTGTATAACGGTGGTGAATGAAGCGAGAGAGCACTTCGGCCATATTGATACACTCATAAACAATGCAGGCTATACAGTCTTTGGTGCCATCGAAGAGAATAGTGAAAAAGAAGCAAGGGATTTATTTGATGCAAATGTATTCGGCACACTTTGGATGACGCAAGCTGTTCTGCCGATTTTTAGAGAACAAGGCAAAGGTCATATAATCCAACTTTCGAGTGTTTTAGGGATTAATTCTTTACCGACAATGGGACTGTATTGTGCGACAAAATATGCCGTAGAAGGTTTTAGCGAAGCTTTACAGATGGAAGTAAAAGAATTGGGAATCAATGTAACTTTAATAGAACCCAATTCCTTTCAGACTGATTTCTTTGGTACTTCAGCTATCGCAAGTTCACCCATCGATGCTTATACAAAAGTTACCTATGACTTTCAGCATGGCGAAGGTGTAAAGCTCGAAAATATTGGAGACCCTAATGCGACTGTAGAAGCTATCTTGGAAGTCGTAGATGCGCAGAATCCTCCTTTGCGTTTGTTCTTGGGAAAGCTGGCTTATCCATGGACCCAATATACCTATGGAGAAAAGTTAGCTTCCTGGGAAGCTTGGAAAGAGGTCTCCTTAAAAGCGCATGGACATTAGGGCTTATTTTCAATAGCAGCATTACAGTATCTAAATTAATTAATTTAGATACTGTAGTTTTATATTTTATAAAAATGAAACATTACAAAACAATTTCTGAGTTGCATCAAAGTAGTGGTTTTCCGCCACCGGAGAATCCGATGCTTAGCTTGCTTACTTGTAACGAGTTAAGTGTTTGTTCTATTGGAGAAGATAAATTCACCAGCGATTTTTATATGATTGCTCTAAAGAAATTAAAGTCGGGCAAATTTTTGTACGGCAAAACGAAATATGATCACGACAATGGTTCTATGTCTTTTGTCAAGCCCCGACAGGTCGTGCAAATAAGCGATGTGGAAATGACGGACAAAGCTTTTGTTATTTTTATTCACGAAGATTATTTTTTGGGACACAACCTTCATTCAGAAATAAAAAAGTATCAGTTTTTTGATTATGAAACAAATGAAGCATTGCATTTATCCCCATCGGAAGAACAAATCATCTGGGAATTATTCCACAAAATCAACACAGAATATAAAAACAATCTTGACGAATTCAGCAAGGACATTATTCTTACCCATATAGATTCAATTTTAAAATATGCGCAGCGTTTTTATAAAAGACAGTTTATTAACCGAAAGATACTATCTGGCACAACCGTTTCAAAATTCACCAAAATGCTGCTGACTTATTCTGAAAGTGGTATGTTAGAACAAAAAGGATTGCCAACCGTAAATTTTATCGCTACACAATTAAATACTTCGCCTCGATATTTGAGCGATTTATTAAAACAGGAAACAGGCAAGACAGCATTAGAGCATATCCATATTTTCTTAATTGATGAGGCTAAGAATATATTACTAAGCACAGATAATACAATTGCTGAAACGTCTTATCAATTAGGATTCGAAAACCCCCCTTATTTTTCCAGGTTATTTAAAAAAGAAACAGGCATTACCCCTCATCAATATAGAATGCAATTTTCAAATTGAAATAATAACAATCGGAGAATGGCCATTCAACGCAGAACCGTTTTTATTCAGGTTTGATATTTGAATGAATAATGGCGCCTTTACTTCCTAAAGAACTGAGTTGACTAATTAATTGTTGGTCGACCGCATCGCGTACCTTTGAGCAACCGACGTTTTTGAGTATATTCTCGTAGGCCTTTTTAGCCGACTCTACAGAAACCTTTATTCTGGGTGAACAAGATGCCTGATGGATTATCGTAGCGCCCTTTCCGGCATTTAAAAAATCTGTGTCATCGACAAGGCGGCCATCGAGTTGACCATTTTTATTATTATCAAAATAATTTCCTTTTTGAAAAACGTGATCTGTTTTTGTGAACATTGCTAAAAATTGCTCATTGGAGGATGGTCCCTCAATGAAATAATTATTGATCACGTCCTGAAAATGATTTCCGGCCGAATGGCCTCCAATTAATCCACTATGGCCCCAATTATAAACAACATTGTTAATTAGCTGAATTTTAGCTTTGGCTTTTGGATTACGGCTTTGATTGTCTATCCACAGACAATGATGAATGCTTAGATCCACGGGACCTTCCAACAAAGCGCCGAAACGTTGTGGGTCGATACCTTCTCCAATTATACAATATTGCAACGTAATATTATGACTGCCCTTTATGTGCACATTATCCCATCTCCCCCAGACAACAGACATGTGGTCGAAAATAATATTGTTAGCACTATCGGCAATAAGTACACAACTCCCTCTTGCCATATTAATGCTTCCATGAAGGCGTAAATAACGAACAATTATATCATGCGCCTTACTAAATCTTACCGATTGACCGGAAAGCGTAATTCCTTCCCCTGGAGCTGTTTGTCCATTAATCGTAATATTACTACTTACATTGACGCTGGTTTTGAGAAACACGGTACCACTCACGTCAAAAACAACAATTCTATTAGGTGCACTCACCGCATTTCTAAAAGAGCCGACACCACTATCGTCGAGATTCGTTACGTGAAAGATTTCGCCGCCGCGACCCCCGACGGCAGCGGCACCATAACCTTCCGCTCCTTTAAAAGCAGGCGTTTGTGAAAAACCAGGGGCGCAAAATAGGATCTGTAATATTATTATTAATGTATTTTTCATTTGTTTAAAATTGAGCTTTGTTAATGACGGCATACGGAAAGTGCTAATTTTATAGCAGTTTGATTCAATGGTTTCTATAATTTATGACCTATAAACTGGTTAGAGGCTTTCTATTTGTTGGGTAAGGTCTTTTTAATTTGAACTTCATAGATATCGCTATGCCCCTCAAAATTGGCCCTAAAGATTAACCACTTATTGTCGGGTGAAAAATGGACATTTGGTTCGAGGCGATAATCGTCGTATTTCATATTTACCAATTTCTCCGCATTAAAATGGTTGCCTTCGGGTGTAAAGAGGTATATCCACTGACCATTTTTAGCTTTTGCCACAGAAGTCGGCCCACCACCATCTCCGGCGAAATGTTTTTGGTCCCAAGAGCTGGTATAGTGCACAGACCATTCATTGCGTGTTAATTGATACTTTATTTCTTTTCCGGTCGCCAAATTGGTACCCCCAACATAAAAGTTTTCGCCTCTCGGTAATTGCAAATCATACCAAATATATTTGCCGTCGGAACTAAGCCATTCATGGCCGGCAATTTCCATATTCATCGTACGTCGATGAATCAACCGGGGCTTATCTCTTTTAACGACATCAATAGTCCAAATTCTATCTACCTTTTGCCAGGGGCCCTCGTGACAGAACATCAATAAGTTTGGATTTGTGGGAGAAAATTGAACATGATTTAACCATGCACTATCCGTGAAAATCTTTACCAGTTTCTTTGAATGGATATTAATCGTAAAGAGTGTTCTGGGTTGTCTGGATTCAAAGATGCGGTTGAAATAATCATGCTTTTGAGGGTATTTTTTTGCAATTTCTTTTTCAAAAGGAGTGGCATAGGCGCCACCCAACAATGTTCCATCTGCATTTGCCGTGGTGATATTTCCCTTAAAGTCAGGCGGGAAAACGAATATCAATCTAGTAATTGCGGTATTCACATTCACACCAAAAACGCTGTCTTTGATTTGAAAATACGCTTCGTGATTCACGCGACTGACTATTTCACCACTCATGCTATTTTCTTTATGCGTAAGTTGTTTAATACGCCCTGAGGTCAAGTCATAGCTGTAAAGTTGATTATTATAGGGATTTCCTTTAAAATGAGATACATAACCATCGGCGGAGGACAAAGAGTTCCTATCTAAAAAGTCGCTCCCATAAAAGATCATTTTCCCATCAACAAAAGGATCATTATGAAAATAGAAACTTCTGTTATTTCCCGGCCGGCTGACAAGCCTTTTTATAAGATGTCCGGTACTGCTATCGATCCACTGATTCGGCATCTTCCCTTTACCCGTTACTAGTACCTTTTGCGCCAACGATTGTCCGGTAAATATTATCATAACAATAAAAAGCAGATAAAATTTATTTTGAGCGTAGTATTTCATGATCTTACATTTTTAAATAAATATGTTATTAGAGGTAAAGCCATTTTTAATAAATAATAAACAATTTAATATTTGGGTTGTTGCTCATTTTGCAATCCGGGATTATCATCCATCATGGCAGTTGATAAAGGAAAGCATTCTACCTGATTTTTCTGTAAACCCTGAAATAATCCTGTTACCCAAGGCGCGCTGGTCTGCAATGGGAAGGTCCCTGAACCGGTTACCGGACTGCCTGTAAACATATTGAGCAAAGTATAACCAGCCGCTTGTAATGAATCAATTTCCATTTGAGAAGGCGCTGTTTTAAATCCGATATAAGGAACTCCAACAACCGGATCATCAAAACTTGTTGCCGTTTGTTGTTTGTATGCTCGGTACATATCTATATCGGCATATCTTCCGGTTTGATTGGCCATGTCCATCACATTTTGCTTAGCTCGATTGACGCTGTCATAGAGAACTCCCCAACGAACAAGATCTGTTCTGCGAAAGCCTTCAAATGCAAATTCCAACTTTCTCTCAGTGATGATAGCACTTCTAAAACCTTGATAATCTGTCGGCGTTGTTCCGATTTCGGTCGCATCCCCTCCAAATGCACGTATTCTTACCTTTTCATAAGCCGCTATTCCCGATGTTGTAGGATTTTTAAACAATTCGTTTTGTGCTTCTGCATACATCAATAGAATATCTGAATATCTTAACCAAGGCCAATCAATGCTGCGCTTGTTCACGCCAAAGCCATTATCATCCATCCATGTTGCACGGAATTTCCCAATTCTGTTATCTCCGTAAGGGTTCATTTGCCTTACATTGGTGGCTGTAATTCCATAATTGGCTATGGTTACGTCACGCCTTGTATCACCACTTTGGTAATCATACCATAAAGTAGGAATAGCTCCCATTAAGGGTGCTGCTTTTCCGTACATGGAACCACTATTACAAAACATTCCATTTGTATAGCCGATATTACTGCTGTTGACATCATTGCCATATTGACCATATTCCAGCATTGTTTCATTATCGTATTTTCCTTGGACTATGTCACGAAAAACTGTTTCAAATTTGGGTAATAGGGAATTTTCTCCTTCAGACATGACCGCTGAGCAGGCGTCTGAAGCAATCTGGTATAATTGTTTGATGCGCGAAGCGTCGGATCTTTGAGCTAAATGTACACTAGCCGCATCATAGGTTTTTAAATCCCAACGAAGTGAATAACCTGCCGCATATAGCGCCACTCTGGCCAGTATACCATAGGCGGAATTTTTTGAGAATCGTTCAGGAGTAGCAATCATACCACTACTATACCAAGGCAACAGTTGTACTGCTTTTTGCAAGTCGGCTATACAGCCGTCATAAATGCTGTCTCTGCTCACACGGGAAGAATAAAGCGTTGCTGCATTCGCAACGGGAGCCGTACTGTAAGGCACATCTCCCCAATAACGTACGACATTCAGATAGCTCATGGCCCGAATGGCATAGCACTCACCCAGTAGCATGTTTAATTTCTTTTTTTCTACTGAGTCATTGGAGGTCATGTTGGTTAAATTTTTTATACAGACGTTCGCATATTCGATGGCACTATATGATCCATTATACACGCCATCCGGAATTATTGAAGCTGTATATTCATAATTTGACAACAACCATTTAGAGCCTCCGATACCTTCCGTGGAGATACATATATCTGTTCCCATTGCCAGTCTGTAATATAAATCTCTATCAAAGGTTTTAGCATACGCACCCAATACTGCCATCTCTGCAGAACTTGCATTGGCAAATGTCGTTTCACTATCGAAGGCACTAGGATTAGGCGTGTCTAACCATTTTTTACAAGAGGTTAAAGAAATGCCTATTATCAGCACCATACATATATTGCAAAGTATTTTTTTCATTATTTGATTCTTTTTACAGTTATTTAAAAAGTCAGATTTACGCCAAAGACGAAGCCTTTTGTCCTCGGATAGGCCGAATCATCTACACCTCCACCCAGTACACCACTGGAGTTGGCCACTTCCGGGTCATAGCCTTTATATTTAGTGAAGTTGTATATGTTGTTTAAAGTAGCATAAACTCTAAAACGACTTATCGATGCCCTTTTTAAAATATTTTTTGGTAACGTATATCCAAGTGTAATTGTATTAAGTCTTAAAAATGACCCGTCTTGCAGAAAATAATCAGAGAAAGTAGAAGTAGCGTTATAATTATTATTAGGGTCTACACTCCATACTGCTTTAGGATTATTTTGATCTGGATTAAGTGCTGCCAGTCGAGAAAGACTGGTAGTTTCTTTCCCCGTTTGTGGGTCAATAAGTTTAAAGCGTGAAGCCATTACAGCCAGTGCATTTTGATTAGGTAATCTAGGCCCTAGAAAACGTTGGTCGTTTTCATCGAAGACTTGGTTGCCATAACAGAAATTCATAAAAATACTTAAGTCGAACCCTTTATAAGAAAAGGTATTGGTCAGGCCTCCGGTAAACTTAGGAGCAGAGTTGCCTATGACCGTTCTGTCATCCGTTGACCAAACCGGATTGCCATTAGCATCTACTTGACCTGTGGTTGGTGTAAGTTTTATGTCTCCGGGTTTAATGGGGGCAGTTCCCCCCTTCTGACGAGCCACGCCATCTTTTAATGAGTAGCTTCCATCATTATTCTGAGTGAAGTCATCTGTAGTATAAATGCCGTCGTATTTATAACCATAAAATTGACCTAAGGGCTTACCTACCTGCACAATAAATGAACCTGAATAATAAGTACTGTTGCCATTAGATAAAGAAAGTACCTTGGATCTGTTGAACGAGATATTAAAATTTGTTGACCAATTGAAGTTTTTATTTTCGATGTTTTCGGTATTCAATGCAAACTCTAAACCGCGATTACTAATCGCTCCTATGTTTTGAAACTGTGTCGAGTAACCCGTGGATGCAGGTATATTGGCATTTAATAATAAATTTTTCGATTCATTATTATAATAATCTACGGTTAAATTGATTCTGCTTTTTAGGATGGACATATCAAGGCCTATATCTGTAGTAGCCGTCTTTTCCCATTGCACAAAAGGATTGGCTAGTGTTCCTCCAGGTACAAGCGTACTTACCTCTTGCCTGTTGATGGCATAAAAACCTGCACCATAGGACGTAACATACATATAATTGCTGATATTACTATTGCCTGTTGCACCATACCCGACACGCAATTTCAATTGGTTGAATAGCTTGCTGTCCTTCATGAATTTTTCCTCGGAAATACGCCATGCAGCGGACATAGAAGGGAATGTGCCCCATTGATGACCTTCTGCAAATTTTGAAACACCATCTCCGCGAATGGTTGCTGTAAGTAAATAACGTTCATCATAATTATACATCACACGACCAAAGGCAGAAACGGTCCGCGACCTGCTTAATCCAGACGATTTAGCATAAAGGTTGGTTGCCATGCCGATATTATTAAGTCCGAAATTATTTTGAGGAAACCCATCATAAGTGTTACTGGAGGAAGTACTCTGTGAGGCATTGGTCTGTTGTCCTACTAAGGCGGTGATTTGGTGGCGACCAAAATTCTTTTTCCATGTCAGGGTATTGGTTAGTTGCCATGAGAAGCTTTCGCTGTTGCCAATGCTGCCATAAGGACCGCTATGCTTTTCTCTTGCATCTTCCGTACGCCCATCATCCCAATAGTTGCTTCTTTTCTGAGTCCAAGCGTAACTGCCTTGCGTGCGCCAGAATAGATTTTTTAATATATCTATAGTAATTCCCGCGTTCGCTGTGAATTCTTTGGTGTAATCTGATTGCGTCACAGCATCGTTTCTTATAATGGGGTTGTAGGCGTCATAGGTTGGATCGTCTTGCCTCATAGAGTCAGTAAGGTCGTCATTGATCAATTGTTCATTGGTGAATCTTACACCGCCTGTAGGTGGTTGCAATATGCTCATTCTAAGGTTCCCAGCCATTGAGCCTCCCCCATCGACTTTTGTATTATTAAAGTTTGAATTAAAATCTAAATGCACGCTTTTACTGATATCGTGCGAAATCTTGAAACGTAAATTATATTTCTGATAACCGTGTTTAGAAAGTATGCCCCCTTGATTGAGAAAATTTCCGTTGAGCATAAACTTTGTTTTAGCGTCCCCGCCACTCACAGATACACTATGACTTTGCATAAGAGCGGAACCACCGAAGACAAGATTTTGCCAATCAATGCCAGGATTTGAACCATAGGTGTTTTTAATGTAATCTGCTGCACCTGTATAGAAATCGGGGTTATTGATGTCACTACCAAAATTCTTTGCCCACTGTGCCTCATTACCATTTAGTATTTGATACTCATATTGATAATCTACATATTGTTCCGGATTCATCAAATTGAGTTGATTAGCCAGTTTCTGAATATTCATATATCCGTTATAAGTGACCCTGGTCTTACCTGCTTTTCCTGATTTGGTGGTAATGACTATTACACCATTTGACCCACGTGCACCGTAAATAGCTGTTGCAGAGGCATCTTTCAAAACGTCAATGGTGGCGATATCATTTACATCAATACTGCTTAAGTCTCCACTTTCGAAGCCATCAACAATGTAAAGAGGTGCAATGCTTTGTGTAATAGACGTTCCTCCACGTATAACAATATTTACATCAGCTCCCGGTGCCCCGCTTTGTGTAACCACATTAACGCCCGCAATCTTGCCTGTGATAGCTTCGGCGGCTGTAGCAACCGGGATTTGTTTAATATCGTCCCCACTAATAGATGCGATAGAGCCTGTAAGATCCTTTTTCTTGGATGTGCCGTAGCCAATGATAACAATATCGTTCAGAGAAGATGTTTCAGCTAATAGCACAACGTTAATTTCGTTACTTTGACCGACCCTAACGTCTTTGCTTTTAAAGCCTATGAAATTAAATTCAAGAATATCTCCCTCTTTAGCATTTATTTCATATTCCCCTTTCGCATTTGAAATAGCTCCTTTTTGCATCCCCTTAATGAATATGGAAGCTCCGGCGATCGGCTCACCCGAAGAATCTGTCACTATCCCATGTATGGGATCCTGAACAACAATGGGAGTCTGAATGGGGGCGACTATAGAGGAGGCCTTTATCTCTTCTTTCTTCTGCTTAATTAAAATCGTTTTGTCTTCAATTTTATAAGTTAAAGGCTGATTTTTAAAGCATATAGTCAATACTTCTTTGAGGCTTGCGTCTTTTACATTTAGGCTTACGGGTCTTGCTTTACTTAATGCACCATAGGTGTAAAAAAACACGTAGCCGCTTTGTTTTTTAATAACGGAGAGTACGTTTACCAGAGGCACTTTTTTGCCTGAATAACTAATTTGTTGAGATTTTACTTTTGCACTGGCACTTAAGCCTGCGACCAATATAAGTAGTGAAATGAGCTTCATAGACAATAATATTTGTCTTCGGGGTAAAACAATTCTTTGCATACATTTGCAATGTTTGGGTTAACGATAAAATTTCTAACTCTTGTCAAGGAGTTTTCTTTAATTCAAATTTCGCCAGTTCTCAATCATCACTTGAGATCTGGCTTTTTATTTTACGGACGTATGGTAAGAGTGTTACCATCCAAAGTGTAATGAATACCTGTACCAGCCAACAGTTCTAATAACTGAGATAATTTAAGGCTACGTTGTATTTCTCCGCCAAATAGCTGGTTGGAGATTTTACCCTCATAATTTACTTTTACATCGTACCACCTAGCTATTTGGCGCATCACCGTTTCTATATTTGCGTGTTCAAATTGAAAATAACCACCCACCCAGGCAATTGCCGCATCTGCGTTTACTTTAGATATTTCTCCATTGGCGTATTGTTCGCCCGGTCTTAACAGCCGCCTGTTCACCCGCACACGTCCCTCCAGCAAGGTTGTTTTAATGAATGATTCGTCGCTGTAAGCATTTATGTCAAAATGAGTTCCAAGGTCTTCAATTTGTTGGTTCTTTGCTTTTACAATGAATGGCTGGTTGCTTTTATGGTTTACTTCAAAGTAAACTTCTCCTGTTATTTCGACTGCTCTAATATTCTTTTTAAACAAAAGAGGAAAACGAATCGAAGAGCCAGCATTTAACCAGACAACTGTTCCATCACTCAGCTTTAATTTTTGCTGTCTGCCCAAAGGTGTCACCAAGGTTGCGTAGGCCGTATCGCTTGTTCCATTTACGCGCAATGCCTGAGACGATTTTGTAATTCCTTTTGCCAAAGTGCCATTTTGTGTGGTGTCCAGCAAAAATGAATCTCCGTTTGAAAGTTTCAATATTGCGCCCGTATGACCCGGCATCGCATCTTTAATTATTTTATTACCTAATGATGCATTGGCAACCTGAATCTTTTTGTTAACGGTAAAATATTTGTAGCCCCCTGCAAGCATTAAGAAAATCGCTATTAAAGCTGCGACGCGGTTCCATTTTACTTTAGACAAGAACTTCGAATTGGGTGACTGTTCCTGTTTTTGCGCAACAATATTAGCCCACACTCTTTGTGAAGCATCATCAGGCATTTCAGGTAAATTATCTGAGATATCTATTTCTCTGCAAAAAGCACGTAGAAAGCTCAGCGAGCCGGGTTCCGCGAGCAAATTAAAAAACTCATCCTTTTCTTCTTCAGAGATTGTTTTTTCAATATTTTTTTGGAAAAGTATCTTTAATCTCTGTTTATCCATACAAGTATTTGTTTGCCTTCCGATATATAGACTCCTATATTGGAAAACATTATTAGTACTTTCAAAAATAAATTAATGAGGGATTAAATTGATTAGAAATAAAATAGCGAAAATTTTGTAGATGTTGCCGTAGAGCAGCGATCGAACAATTCGAATAGCGATGCTTAAATGTACGCTTACTGTAGCTGGGGATAGTCCAAGGCTTTGGGCAATGGTTAGTCTATCTTTTCCTTGAATCCTAGATAATTCAAATATTTTTCGTTGACGTGGACTTAGTTGGTCGAGAGCCTCTTCTAGCATATGCTGCAATTGCTTTTCTTCTATGCGATAAGTAGTGTCGTTAACAGTCTTTGGAAAATAATTATGTAGACTTTGTTTCCTTTTACTCTCGACGGCTCTTTTTTGGAGTAATGTTAAGGATCGATTACGGCTGACTGTAGTCAACCAAGCATCCAGATTATTTATAGAAGTAAGCTTTGAACGATATTTCCAAATGCGAAGGAAAACCTCCTGTACAATTTCTTCTGCGTCAGAAGATGTTTCTGAATAGGCTAAAGCAATTGAATAGACCTTATCTTTATGAAGCATAAATAATTTTCGGAAGGCTTGTTCGTCTCCATTCGAAATACGCGACAATAAACAGTCATCTTCTTGTAAAGCATTCATGAGAGATATTTAATAAACTAAATAAATCTTAAAAGAGATTAGTCAAAAGCCGATAGAATTAGTTATAATAAATACTCTATCAGATTCTGTATCTATTCCCTTTTGTCACAAACTTAAAAACAAATGTTTGTTTAACTGTCCTGTACTATCCTGCAAAAACTGTCAGGAAAGGTTGCTTTTTTAAAATAGGCACGGTAGGTTTTTGTTATAGCTTTGCCGATGATTCCCTAACAATCAATTCTGTTTGTAGCACTACATTCTCTCTTTCGTTTTCGGACATCTCGGTTTTGATGTTTTTCATTAAAATTCTTACAATTTCCTCAGAAATTTTTTCAATAGGTTGCGCTACAGAAGTTATAGAAGGTGTAAATAGATTGAAATGCGTATTGTCATCAAATCCTAATACAGCTATATCATTCGGGATCTCTACCTTCATTTTTTTCAGGGCCCTTAATCCACTTATTGCTAAATAGTTAGTCGCAAAAAAGACTGCGTCTAACTGTGGGTTTTTTTCTAAATATTGTTCGATTTTTTCCTGTAATATTTCTTCTGAAAGTAGATAATCTATTTGATTGATATAAGATGGTCTTGACTGTAGATTCATCGCTTCAAGATAACCGTCTAACCGGTCGATCATTTGCTTTTGTTTAGAGTTCAATGTGATAAAGCCAATATGCTTATATCCATTTTTTATTAAATGATTCGTCGCATTGAGTGCTCCGCCAAAATTATCAGCAACCACGTTGTCAGTAAGTATATTTGGGAAAAACCGGTCAAACAAAACCAAAGGAATTTTTTCGTTTAAAAGTAATTGAATCTCTTTTTCTATGCCGGGCGTAGGCGCAATAATATAAGCATCTACTTGCTGGTCCCGAAAGGCGCGAATCAATCCCTTCGCTTTGGTAGCATTATTTTCTGTACTTGAATAAAACAATTTATAATTGTGAAAAGCTGCATTTTTTTCTACCAGGCGGGCAATACTTGCGAAAAAGGGATCGGAAATATCTTCGACCAACATTCCAATAATATTACTTTTCCCGGTACGCAGACTTCGGGCAATCATGTTAGGTTTATAACCAATTTCCTTTGCATATTGCAATACTTTTTCAGTCATTGCGATGCTTATGCGGCGCTCTTCTGCCTTGCCGTTTAATACAGCCGAAACAGTGCTTATGGCGACATTCAGGTCTTTTGCTATGTCATTTATAGATTTGCGTTTTTGCATAATTGTTCAATATTATTTTATCCATTCAAATAAGAAATTGTGAGAAGAGACTACAAGTTAGAATAACATCCTTTCTTAACATGATTTATAACGCGTTTATGATAATCTAAACCTATAGTCACCTAAAACCTGCAAAACCATACCTCGCAAAAGAAATGATAGAGGATAATGTTTCTAAAGGTGACTATATACCTACATGGACGAAAATAAAAGGAAAAAGATGATTCCTGCAAAATATAAGACCCTTCTATTCGCATTTGTTTTGGTAATTTATCAGTTGCCTCAGAAAATTGTTGCACAAAATTACGAACACTTAGCAAATAATTTGCATAAGCAGATTCAGAAGCATTTTTACTTGCCTAGAGGTGTTTACTATCGTGAATTTGCCGATAGCGTGGCACCTCAGCATAAAGTTTCTTATTTGTGGTCGCTATGTGCTTTATGGCAGGCAGATAATGAAATGGAAAAATTATTGCCCAGGGGAAATTTGTTAAGAAAGGATTTCTCTGTTATTGAAAAATATAATGACAATGCTGCGCCTGCTCCGGGATTCGATTCTTATCCGGGCGAATTTAAAAAAGAAGATCGTTATTATGATGATAATCAGTGGATTGGCTTGACAGCAATGGATGCTTATAAAAGAACCAATCAGCAGTTTTATTTAAACGTGGGAGAAAAAATATATCGCTTTATGATGACCGGCTTTGATACCGTGAGTGGGGGCGGTTTGTATTGGAAAGAAGGGGATAAAAGCACTAAGAACACTTGCAGTAATGGTCCCGGCATTATACTCGCTTTGCAATTGTATCAGGCGACTAAAAAACAAACTTACCTAGATACGGCATTGATGCTTTATGGTTGGGTAAATAAACATCTGGAAGCTCCGACTGGTCTGTACTATGATAATTTGAAAATAACTTCCAATACGGTAGCGAAATATCAATTTTCTTATAATACCGGTACAATGTTGCAGTCCAATGTTTATTTATACGAATGCACCAGACAACAAAAGTATCTTAACGAAGCAAACCGTATTGCTGATGCCTCGCTAAATTATTTTTATGCAAAGGGAATGTTTAGAGATGATTATTGGTTCAATGCAGTTTTATTGCGCGCTTATCAGCAGCTTTTAAAGTATAATCCGGATAAGAGATACATTTTAGCTTTTAAAAACTGTGTAGATAATGCATTGCATAATGATGTAAATGCAAATGGTTTAATGGGGAAAACCAAATCATTGAATTTAGTTGCTCAAGGGGGAATGTTGGAAATTTTGGCACGTTTTGCATGGATGCAAAAGATGCATTACTTTTAACCAGACGTTATTTATTAGAAAAACTCATTTAACTAAAGACATCCTTTTGTTTTTAATCCTTCGCAAGAGAATTCATCGTCATCCAGATATTTTTTAAATTAAAGTACTTATGAAATTAAACAAAGTAGCCATACAATTAATTGTAATTGTTTTATTTTTTCTTCCTTTTTCCGTCTCAGCGCAGAACTATCATCCCCAGGCTAATCCGGCGGCAGTTATTCATCCGGAGAAAGATGTAAGATTTACGGTCTTAACGCCGGTGATGATACGACTGGAGTGGGACAGCCTGGGATATTTTACAGATCGGGCCTCTTTTGTAGTTGTGAACAGACAATTAGCGGTACCTTCTTATACAAAGAAAATACTAGGGGGGTGGCTAATCATTCAGACGGATTCGATGGAAGTAAAATACAAGCTGGGTTCAGGACGGTTTACGCAGCGAAATTTAGAGGTAACCTATTTTAATAAATCTGAAAATTCTATTATTTGGCATCCCGGCATGCAACAAAAGGATAACTTAATGGGGACATATAGAACCCTTGACGGCTATAACGGGGACATGCGGGACGGTAAAAAAATTCCGCTGGAAAAAGGTATTCTGGCACGTGATGGCTGGACATTAATAGATGATAGTCATAGTTTGCTATTTGATAATGCTGCCTTTCAGTGGGTAGATACTTCGGCAAGACACAGCACACAAGATTGGTATGTGCTTATGTATGGGAGTCATTATAAGATGGCATTAAGAGACTATGCGATGATTGGCGGAAAAGTTCCCCTACCGCCAAGATATGCCTTTGGTTATTGGTGGTCACGTTACTGGCGTTATTCAGATAATGAATTTAGAAATTTAATTGCCAAGTTCAAGCAATTTGATGTTCCAATGGATGTGTTAGTTATTGATATGGATTGGCATAAACAAGGCTGGACTGGCTGGACCTGGGACAGTAGTTTATTTGCCGATCCGGCAAAGTTCTTAGCGTGGACAAATAACGAACATTTGAAAACGACACTCAATCTGCATCCTGCCGACGGAGTCGGTCCGCAAGAAAGACAATACGGATCTTTTGCCAAAGCGATGAACTTTGATACCACCGGACATAAAACGATACCCTATGTTGTCTCCGACAAGAAATATGTGAAGACCTGGTTTGATACAATTTTAAATCCTTACGAAAAACAGGGTGTCGATTTCTGGTGGCTTGACTGGCAACAATGGCCCAATGATAAAAAAGTAAAAAGCCTAAGCAATACCTGGTGGTTGAATTATGTTTTCTTTACAGAGAAAGTAAAATATGGCAATACCCGTCCCCTTTTTTATCACCGTTGGGGCGGATTGGGCAATCATAGATACCAAGTAGGATTCTCTGGAGATGCAGATATCTCGTGGAAATCACTAGAATATCAACCCTATTTTACCAACACGGCCTCCAACGTACTATATGATTACTGGAGTCACGATATAGGCGGACACAATCCCTTATCATCGACCCAGACAATAGATCCTGAGATGTTTACCCGATGGATGCAATATGGAGTGCTAAGCCCCATGTTGCGTACACACTCCACAAAAAATGGCTTGCTAAACAAAGCCGTTTGGAATTTTAAAGGCGCTTACTTCGATGCTATTTATAATGCTATAAAGTTCCGCTATCAGATAGAGCCTTATATCTATACGATGGCACGAAAGACTTACGATTCTGCGCTCGCCCTTTGCCGCCCTTTATATTATAATTATCCGAAGGCCGAAAATGCTTATAAATTTAATCGTGAATACCAGTTTGGAGATGATATGCTGGTTGCCCCCATCGGAGCCCCGGCCGATACCAACGGTGTTTCTACGAAAGAAGTTTGGCTGCCTGCGGGAAATGATTGGTACGAATGGAATACCGGTACCTTATTAAAAGGTGGGCAAATAGTCAATAGACAGTTTTCCATTGACGAATATCCGCTGTATGTAAAAGCCGGATCAATTATTGCCATGAATGCCGATACCATTCACAATCTACAATTTCAGCCACAGAGAATACAGTTAGGTGTTTTTCCAGGAGCAGTAGGCACTGGAAATTTATATGAAGACAATGGAGATAATAAAGATTACGCAGATCATTATAGCGTGACTAGTTATCAAACTATGGAAAATAAGGGGACACTTACTTTAAAAATTAATCCTGTGAAAGGTCATTTCTCCGGCATGAAAACGAAACGAGATTACACATTAAGTTTTTACGGTCGGCACATGCCTGCATCAGTCATTGTTGGAGGTGAAAAATTACCTTATATAGCTGATAGTAAAAATGCTCATTGGTATTACGATGGGGATAAGATGAGTATCGAGGTATATATTACAGACGTGCAAACCTCTAAAGGAGGATCTTGTGTTATTCATTTTAATGAAGGCAATAAGGCTGACATAAACGGACTGCCTGAAAAGATGAAACGGCTATACAATATGTCGGAAAAATTGAAATACAAAGATGCCTATATTGTTTTCCCCTACAGAGTTGCAGAGATGGAAGAGTTGAATCGTTCCCTGGAATATTATCCAAATAAATTTGAACAACTAGTGAATAAATTCAATGAAGACTTCCCTAAGATTCCTGCAATGATGAAGGATACAAAAAACACTACTGACGAAGAAATAGCTATCTTTATAAAAGGATTGGGGCTCTCAATAGACTGACCCGACGGATGTTGGGTAGAGCTCTTTAATTTGTAAAAATACTTTTGAAAGTAAATAAAATATCGTTTTAAATAATGAAATTTATATCAATCAGATTGGCCTTTTTTGTGGTGCTTTTTCTACGCTTAAATGCAGTTTGCGGACAAGCGGTATTGCAGGTGGGCAAAGTGATAAGCACAAGTGTTGATCAAAATGCTGTTCAGATAAAAACCCAAAATGCTTTTATTGAAATTACCCCTTATTCGCCAAATATTATTCGTTTTAGAATGGATAAAAAGCCGCTAAAGAAAGATTTTTCTTATGCGGTGGTCGCTAAGCGGGAAATGATAAAAGCGAATATTTCCCAGGGAATTAATGAGATTAAAATCTCTACAGCAGCAGTAAATTGTGTCATTCAAAAAGATCCTTTCTCCGTTGCTATTTATACTAAAGATGGGAAAGTAATCAATGAAGATGCAAATGGGTTAAGTACGTCTTGGGCTGATAATTCGGTAACAACTTATAAGAAGATGCAGCCGGGGGAAAGGTTTATTGGGCTCGGCGAAAAATCTGGCAATTTGGATAGAAAGGGTAGTGCTTATACCAACTGGAACACGGATGCAGTGGGCTATAATAATGGTACAGATCCTTTATATTCTGACGTTCCTTTTTTCATTGGTCTGCATGATCATTTGAGTTACGGAATTTTCTTAGATAATACTTATCAAACCGATTTTAATTTCGGTGCAAGCAACGACATATTTTCGTCTTTCGGTGCACGCGGAGGTGAAATGAATTATTATTTCATTTATGATAATTCCGTTGCGAAAATTATCACAGATTATACCTGGCTTACAGGAACAATGAAGCTGCCACCCTTGTGGTCATTGGGATATCAACAGAGTAAGTGGAGTTATTTTCCCGACACCATGGTCTTACGTGTTGCTAATGAATTGCGCAGTAAACATTTCCCCGCCGATGGAATGGTGTTGGATATTGATTATATGGATAAATACCAACTCTTTACTTGGAACAAAAAATATTTTCCTCATCCTCTTAAGATGACTGACAGTTTGCGCAAACTTGGATTTAGAACAACGGTAATTGTAGATCCCGGAATAAAAATTGCGCCCGACGCCCCGGCTTATAAAAAGGGATTGAAAGAAGATGTGTATTTGAAATATCCAAACGGACAATATTATTCCGGACAAGTCTGGCCGGGATGGTGCAATTTTGTGGATTTTACGAGTGAAAAAGGAAGAAAGTATTGGCGCAGTCAAATGAATTTTTTCGCTAAAAATGGGGTGAGTGGAGTGTGGAATGACATGAATGAAATTTCAACTTGGGGGCAAAGTACGCCTAATAATATTTTGTATAATTATGATGGAAGAGGCGCAAATAATTTGGAAGGACACAATGTATTTGCCTTGAATATGGTTCGCTCAAGTTATGAAGGGATGAAGCAGGTTACCGGTGTTCGTCCGTTTATTTTGTCGAGATCCGGTTATGCGGGACTTCAAAGATATTCTGCTATCTGGACAGGCGACAATCAGCCAACGGATGATCACATGCTTTTGGGCGTGAGAATGCTAAACAGCATGGGGTTAAGTGGATTGGCTTTTACAGGAATGGATATTTCTGGTTTTCTTGGAGATGCAACGCCGGCATTATTTACCCGTTGGATGCAGATTGGCGCATTTATGCCCTATTGCAGAAACCATAAAATTACCGGGGCAAAGCCTGCAGAGCCCTGGTGCTATGGAGAAAATGCATTAAATAATTCAAGAAGTTACATTGAGTTGCGTTATCATTTATTGCCTTACCTGTATTCCATTTTTTACGAAGCAACGCAAGATGGATTGCCGATAAACAGGAGTCTGGCAATTGATTATTCTTATCAGGAAAATATTTATAAAGAGGACTTTCAAAATCAATACTTATTTGGAGAAAATATAATGGTCGCGCCTTTCAAAAGTACGGATACCAGTGGCAAAATTTATTTGCCAAAAGGGGATAATTGGTACGATTTATATACAGATAAAGAATTCGAAGGAGGACAAGTTACCGATGCAAAACTTACCTTGGATAGATTGCCGTTATACATTAAAGCGGGTAGCGTTATACCGATGCAATCTCTAGTTCAATCAACTGCCGAAATGCCCACTGATACCCTCGTTGTTCAAGTATATAATGGAAACAAAAGCAGTAGTTTTACTTATTACGAAGACGATGGAGAAAGCTATAAATATCAAAAGGGGGATTTTTATAAAAGAGTAATTAAATTTAATCCGGCAGATAAAACCATTGAATTTTCAAAAGTGGATGGAACTTTCGCCTCAAAATTCAAATATGTAAAAATTCTTTTTCACGGATCTAAAGACACACAGTTGAAACTGCATCAACAATATTTTTCGGCCATTCCTTATATGGTCTCATCCGAAAGCGAAGCCGGTACTATTGCTGTGAAATCAATAGTAACCGCTAATGTCGAAAAGGCATTTTCCGTTAAGTATTAGAAAACTCTTTCAAAAAGATTTAACCAGTAGATTATGCATAAGATAATTTTATTAATTGCCAGTATTTCATTTTTGTCTGTTCGTTCAAAAGCGCAAAAACAATTTAGTCTTTATTCGCCTGATAAGCGTATTGAACTAAACATACATATTGATGATAGTATTTCTTACGATGTCATGCTCGATGGGAAAGAGTTGATTGGTAGATCGACGATTGATTTTAAAACGAGTTTCCTAAAAGATAGTCATTGGAGAATTGCACATGCAAGAACCACGGCAGTTGCCGAAGTATTGAAACCGGTTGTTCAACAAAAATCTTCCATTGTGTATGATAGTTGCAACCAACTTTCTATCGATTTTAAAAATGGGTTATCCTTACAATGGCGGTCCTACAATAATGGTGTGGCTTGGCATTGGATAAGTAATGATAAAAGTAATTATACCGTAGATGACGAACAAGCTGTTTTTGGCTTTGATAAAAATGGTAAAACTTGGTATCCACTTGAAGATGGATTTTATTCAGGTAATGAAAGATTGTATAAAATTTACTCCTTGGATACGGTAGGCGAAAAAAAGTTAGCAAGCCTCCCAGTGCTTTTTGAATTGCATGGAATAAAGGTATTGCTGACAGAATCAGCGCTATTTAACTATGCAGGTATGTGGGTTAGGGGAAATAATCATGGAAGCATTAAAGCAGTATTTCCACATTATCCAAAAGTCACAAAGGTGGAAGGAGATAGAGACGAAAGAATTCTTGAAAGAGAAAATTATATAGCAAAAATAGACGGGCCCCAATCTTTTCCGTGGCGTATCTTGATGATAGAAAGACAGGATAAAGGTTTATTGTCTAATCAAATGGTGTACGAATTAGGCCGGCCCTCGGTCGGGGATTTTACTTGGGTGAAACCGGGCAAGGTTCAGTGGGATTGGTGGCACTACAACAATGTATATGATGTAGATTTTAGAGCCGGTATCAACAATGATACGTATAAATATTATATTGATTTTGCATCAAAAAACAGGATAGAATATGTATTGCTGGACGAAGGTTGGTGTGATACAAAAAACTTATTAGATCAATCAAAAGATATAGATATCCCGGAGCTTACGGCTTACGCAAGAAAGAAAGGTGTTGGAATTTTACTATGGACAAGCTGGCTCACCTTAGATAAACAATTGGATATTGCGCTGGACACTTTTGCCAAATGGGGCGTAAAAGGTATAAAAGTAGATTTTATGCAGCGAGATGACCAGCAAATGGTTAGGTATTACGAAAAGGTTGCGAAGGCGGCAGAAGCAAGAAAAATGATGGTAGATTTCCACGGGGCTTATAAACCTATTGGATGGATGCGAACTTATCCAAATGTAATGACCTCAGAAGGTGTGTTAGGGAATGAAATAAGTAAATTTGCGCCCCTGGTCACACCGGTACATACAGCTACATTGCCGTATATCCGGATGGCAGCGGGTCCGATGGATTTTACACCCGGCGGCATGAATAATGTTCAAAAAGGGCAGTTCGCCGCAGAACCTTCGGAACCAATGACATTGGGTACAAGATGCAATCAAATGGCGATGTACGTGATATTTGAGAGTCCACTGCAAATGTTATGCGATATTCCAACACATTATATGCACGAGCCGGAATGTATGCAGTTTTTACGTGCAGTACCTACTGTATGGCAAAAGACTATTCCTCTTGACGGCAAAGTCGGTCAATATACGGTGATGGCAAGACAGGCATTGAATGGCGATTGGTATATTGGTGCCATGACTGATTGGATACCAAGGGTATTTACGATCAATTTAAATTTTCTTCCAGAAGGGAAATATAAAATAGTTATCTGGAAAGATGGTATAAATGCAGACAGAAATGCTAAAGATTTTAAAATGGAAACCAAAGAAGTAGATAACACTTCTTCTTTAACTATTCAGATGGTACAGGGTGGCGGATATGTTGCTAGAATTATAAGATTATAATTTTCACACCATAATTTTCATGGAATGATTCACTTATAATCTGTCAGCTATCTCGTCTAACATTATTCCATAGTGGCTTTCGTGATAAGTGCATTTTCCTCCCTGTATCAACAAAATTTGCGGAGATTCGTGTTCGACATTAAAAAAGATTTCGACACCCTTTGAAATATCTCTATATCTGATTAAGTCTAAATAGTAGAAATCCGCGTTGGGTAATGTTTTTTCACGCTCGATTCGGTTTAAAATCATGCTGCTTATGTTGCATCTTATGCTATGTTTAAAAATCACTTGCGCCCTTTCAAATGATTTTTGTTTTATTTCCTCCAGTTGATTTACATCATTTAAAGCAATCCAGTCCATAACTTCAATTTTTTTAAATTTTCTCAAAGTAAATAATTTATATCCTAATTTTTTAATTAAACTTTGTGGTTCATATCAAAAGGGAATTTTTTAAAAGATGCATATACATTTTATTTCTATTGGTGGTAGCGTAATGCACCAGCTTGCCATTGCTTTGCATAAAAAGGGATATCAAATAACCGGTTCTGATGATGAGATTTTTGAGCCCGCCAAATCGAATTTACTAGCGGAGGGCTTGTTGCCTGAAGAAATAGGATGGCGTCCGGGCAACATCAATACTGCAATTGATGCTGTAATTTTGGGGATGCACGCCAAAGGTGATAATCCCGAGCTGTTAAGGGCAAAGGAATTAGGATTAAAAATATATTCGTTTCCGGAATATATCTATCAAGAGAGTATAAATAAAAAGCGTATTGCCATTGGTGGAAGCCATGGTAAAACTTCTACAACTGCTATGCTGATGCATGTGTTGAAGCAAACAAAAACATCTTTTGATTATTTAATAGGTGCGAAACTGGAAGGGTTTTCACAAAGTGTAAATATCACAGATGCCCCTGTTATTGTATGTGAGGCAGATGAGTATCCCGCCAGTACCTTGGAACCGAGACCGAAATTTCATTTCTTATTTCCGCATATCGCAGTATTAACGGGAATTGCGTGGGATCATATCAATGTTTTTCCCACCTTCGATTTCTATTTGGAACAGTTTAGAATTTTTATACAAAAAATTGAAAAGGGAGGAATTTTAATTTACAACCAGACTGATGCCACTTTAAAAGAGTTAGTGGAAGAAAATAAACGAAATGACATTCGCTATCAATCTTATGAATTGCCAAATCATCGGATAGAGAAGGGAGAAACTATTATCGAGATTGAAAATAATTCTGCCGTACTGCGTGTTTTTGGTAACCATAATTTGCTCAACCTAAATGCCGCTTATTTTGTATGTAAAGAATTAGGTATTAACGCGAGAGATTTTGTTAATGGCATTCAGGATTTTAGCGGCGCAGCCAAAAGGTTGGAGGTGATTTTTAATACAGGAGATGCTAGCGTTTATCGTGACTTTGCCCACGCACCCAGTAAGGTAAAAGCAACTATTGATGCAGTAAAACAGCAATTTCCGGAAAGAAAGTTGATTGCAGTTTTGGAATTGCACACTTTCAGCAGTCTGAATGAGCATTTTCTTCATCAATATAGGGGCAGTATGGACATGGCCGATGAAGCGGTTGTTTTTTACTCCCAGCATGCATTAGCGCTTAAGCGCATGCCAGCTTTGGACAGAACTACCGTGTTTGAGGGCTTTGCAAAAGACAATTTATTGATTATAAATAGCAAAGAGGAGTTATCTTCGTTTTTAGAAACGGTTCGTCTGCAAAATTGCAATTTGCTGCTGATGAGTAGCGGCAGCTTTGATGAGATCGATGTTATATCAACAATAAAAAGCTAAACCATGAACATTCAATTGCAAAGGCCACTTGCTATTTTTGATTTAGAAACTACTGGTACCAATACGGTAAGCGATAGGATAGTAGAAATCGCTATTGTGAAGACATTTCCAAATGGAGAACAGCAACGCAAACGCCGCCTTGTAAACCCCCAAATGCCTATACCAAAGGGAGCAGAGGATATCCACGGAATTTCTGATGAAATGGTAAAGGATGCACCCACTTTTAAAGAAATAGCCAATGAAATAAATCAGTTTTTAGATAATTGTGATATTGGTGGTTATAATAGCAATAAGTTTGATATTCCAGTATTAGTGGAAGAATTTCTGCGTGTAGGGCTGGATTTTAATATATCGGGTAGAAAGTTCGTGGATGTACAGAAAGTTTTTCACAAAATGGAACAACGTACGCTAGGTGCAGCCTATAAATTCTATTGTCAAAAGTCATTAGAAGACGCACATACCGCAGAAGCTGATGCTATGGCAACCTGGGAAGTTATGGAAGCGCAAATTATAAGATATCCTAATATTGGCAATACTGTAGATAGTATTTTGGCCTTTACCGGCGAGGAAAAGTTTGTAGATCTGTCCCGCAGGTTTATATTGCAAAACGATATAGTTGTATTTAATTTTGGTAAACACAAAGGGAAGTCTGTATCTGATGTTTTAAGGCACGAACCTCAATATTATGACTGGATGATGAAGGGAGATTTTTCGTTGCATACCAAACAAATCATTTCGGAGATATTAAATCAGACCCTTTTAAAAAAATAAATCCTATTTAACATAAATTTTTCTTGCTCTATTTTTATTAGTTTTAATTTCCGTGCATAAAATATCTACTTGGATAAAATTGTAATCATACCAACATACAACGAAAAGGAAAATATAAAAGAAATCATTCATTATGTTTTCGCTTTACAGTTAAATTATCACATACTTGTCATCGATGATGGTTCCCCAGATGGCACGGCGGACATTGTGGAAACATTGATGCAGCAATTTCCCGGACAATTATTCTTAGAAAAGCGTAAAGGGAAACTAGGCCTGGGCACCGCTTATATTCACGGCTTTAAATGGGCCCTCGCCAGAGACTATCAGTATGTTTTTGAAATGGATGCTGATTTTTCGCACAATCCGGATGATCTGGAGCGGTTATACACGGCTTGCAAAAAAGAAAATGCTGATGTGGCTATTGGCAGCCGTTATGTAAAAGGGGGCGCTATTGAGAATTGGCCATTAGACCGAAAAATATATTCAAAAGGCGGTGCCATTTATACCAAGATAATTACTTGGATGCCTGTAAATGACCCTACTGCCGGATTCGTCTGTTATAGCAAAAAAGTGCTCTCAACTATTAATTTCGATGCCATAAAATTTGTTGGCTATGCCTTTCAGGTCGAAATGAAGTTTGCCGCCTGGAAATTAGGATTCAAAATCGTAGAAGTGCCAATTACCTTTAAAGATCGTGAATTTGGTGCCAGCAAAATGAGCAAAGGTATTTTAAAGGAAGGCATTTTGGGGGTGCTAAAATTACAATGGCACAGCTTATTTAAAAATTACCGCAAAAAAGTGGGCGCCTAACTTCTAAGTTTAAGCGCCCAAATTCTTATACAAAATTGAGTTTTTAGTCGGCTTCGGCAACTACCTCTTTCACCTCTGGTATCATGCGTTTCATCATTCCCTCTATCCCAGCTTTTAAAGTAATCATTGAAGAAGGACATCCACTGCAGCTTCCTTGTAGTGTTAAATTTACTACCCCATGATTGTAGCTTTTATATTGAATAGCGCCGCCATCCATTTCTACGGCTGGACGCACATAATTATCCAATAGCTCTTTGATTCGTTTTACTATATCATCATCATCGGTGCTAACAGCATTCGTTGATTCAGGGATAATTTTTGAAACTTCGTCTTCATTAATCACAATGCCACCACTTTCCAAGTATTCTTTTAAAAACT
>NZ_JBNQGD010000055.1:0-16800 GCF_050436765.1 Arachidicoccus sp.
CTGCCACATCTCTAGTTGATTAACAGCATTGCTGGGGATATAATCGGCTCCTGTCAACCACCTGTGTGCTCCATACCATTTGTTGGCATGATTCACTGTCCAGACTTTACCCACAACATTGCCATTACTTTGTGCTGGAGATTTTACACAAGTCAAGGCAAATAGGGTTATAAAAACTGACTGAATAAGTCTCTTCATCGATTATTATATTTATTGTTTATTATTCCATTTTATTTGAAACTATTATTCTCCTGAAGGCACATCCATCGCAACACCTGTTTTTACAGGTATACCAAAATCTGGCATTCCATCTTTATTCCAGGTAAACTTCTGCATACGTGGACTTCTATAGTTGGAACAGCCCTCTGCTGCTTTCGGATTGGCATGATAGATAATCCAATCTTCCTTACCATCGGGTGATTTAAAGAATCCATTGTGTCCTGTACCGTAAACACTATTCTCTATACTTTTACGAAACACCGAAGTATCACTTTTGGTCCAATCCGCCGCGTTCATAGGGTCACCGTTTTGTTTTAAAGACAAAAGACCTAAGGCATAATCATCCGTCCAACAACCACTGGCCGAATAATCGATAAATAGTCTTCCTTGTGGACTTATGAGTGCTTCTGGCCCCTCATTGACCGTCGGCAAACCATGGCCACTTCCTTTCTTTTCCCACCCATAAGTGGGTGTAGAAAGCATTACTCGTTGGCCCTGTATAGTCCAAGGATTTTTTAGTTTAGCGATATAAATATTTTGACTAACATTATTATCTCCTTCCCATCCGGACCATGTCATATAGCTGATACCTTTGTACATAAATACGGAACCGTCTATCGCCCACTTATTGGTTGGATCGGCGACTTTACCTTTAAATACCCAATGATGGGTTAACGGATTTTGATCGGCGTTCTCTATTACATAGAGTCTATGATGATCATTATTTCCATCGTCAGCGGCGAAATACATATACCATTTCCCATCTAAGTAGTGTAACTCGGGAGCCCACAACTCTTTAGAATACATTTCTCCAACTGGAGGATTCCAAATTGTCACTGGCTTCGCATCTGCTAATGCCGACATTTTCCTGGTAGCAATAATTTCCAAGTCGTGACCGGTCGTGCGACAGAAATAATACATGCCGTCTTTTTGAAAGACCCAAGGATCGGGGCCGGTCATTAAAAGTGGATTGCTAAAAGTAGTTTTTACATCCGGAGTTTGCGCGCTGCAAGAATCGCTTTTACATGCCGTAAAAGCACTGACTATAAAACAGGTAATGGCAAATGTCCTTTTTATTTTCATTCGAATTTAGGCTCTATTTCTATTAAAAATATTACAATCAAAAATGCTTTATTCCAATAATAACACTAAGCTCATACCCAAATGTTTGTATACATTTAAGTACGGATCTCATAATACGCTAAAATTTTGGTTGTCTATTTTTATCGAATCTACTCCACTTAAAGTTGGAACAAATTCAAATGGCATAATCGCTGTCTTTCTTGGGGACACGATTTTGTTTGAATAATGTACATGTAACACATAGTAGTATTGACCACTATTACTCTGAAAAATATCTCCATGCCCCGTTCCATTGTAGCGCGTGTTTTTTCTACTGATAATTGGATTTTGATTACTTTTTTTCCAAGGCCCAAAAAGAGATTTGGAAGTAGCGTAGCCCACAGCATAATCTATATTTCTAAAATCATTGGCCGAGTAAAACATATAGTAAACACCCTTATGCTTTATTACCGCAGGGCCTTCTGTAACCGGCCAATCACTGTCTGCAGTATTTTCCCAATGATCAGTTGCTTCTATACACTTTTTTTCAGTACCTGCAATCACGCCAGAAAAATCACTGCTCAATTGTGCGACATAAATTTTATTTCCTTGATCAAGTTTCACAAAATAGATATAGTAATTCACTCCCTCTTTCACTATAAATGGATCTATATGTTTAAATCCGTCATTGAATAAAGGTCGGGTAAACGTTTGCACAAACGGCCCCAAAAGAGAATGAGAGGAGGCAATTGCTATTTCTTCATTCGCAGCATATGCCATATAAAACTTATTCCTTTTTTTGAAAACCTGAGGTGCCCAAAAACCTTTTGATCCAAAGGTATTGCCCTTTCTAAGTGCGAACCCGCTCTGTTTACCGGCGGGGCCTTCCCAATTTCTTAAATCTTCGGAAGTATATACCTTAATACCTTCATTTACCGTTTTATCACCGGAAGTACCATACAAATAATATTTTTCATGATAAGAGAAAATCGTTGGATCTGCTTCTGTAATTGTCGGGTTGACTCTATTGGCTTCTGCATTTTTCAATACATTGCACCCCCAAAAGAAGATCGATAAGAAACAAATAATATATACGTAAAAAAATTTCATCTTTTGTTTTCAAGCGTCATCTAAAAGCAAAAACGAGCAACTTTGCGTTTTGCTAACTGATTGCCAGTAACTGTCAATAGCTATGCAATTTTTCCGAGAACAAAATTCTTCCTATATATTTTGATGACCATTGTAATCTGTGACATTATTTACACCTTTAGTTTGCATATCAATTAATCTAGCGAATAGTTGTTTGTAAAATTGTGGGCTTTTATTAACAAATATTCTACAATCCATATCAATGATTCAACAATTCATATCAATGATTCTAGAATTTCTATAATTCTTTAAGAAATAGATCAAACACCATTGGTAATTCAGTAGATGTAATAAAATTGCCAACGCGTTGTAAAAATTCCTTTATTTTGATTTATGATAATCAGGAAAAAGTGCTTAAAGGTCTTATTTTTTTCGATCTTATTCCTAATTGCACTTCATACAATTATAATAGGCCAACCATATTATTTCAGGCATTATCAGGTGGAAAATGGCTTGTCTAATAATACCGTTTTTTGTTGCATTCAAGACAAATATGGCTTTATCTGGATGGGGACAAAAGAAGGGCTTGACCGTTTTAACGGTTATAGCTTTGATGTATTTAGGAGTAAGGATAGCAGCGGTTTGGGTGATAGTTATATACGTAGTTTGTATCTTTCAAAAAAAGGAGAAATGTATGTAGGGACGAGAATAGGCGTCTATAAATACCTGCCTTCAAAAGAAAAATTTTTAAGGGTTTTAAGCACCAATAAAGAGGTTAGTGCTATTCAAAAAGATGGCTCCGGCAATCTTTGGCTGATATCCGGTAATAGCTTAATTTTTTTCAACGAAAACAGTCACCAAAAAATTAATTATTCTCAAGTAAATCATTTCCTTGCTAATTCTGTATGTTTCACACCAAATAAAGAAATCTGGGTCGCTACACCCAATGGATTACTAAAAAAATGGCTGCCAGGAAAACAATCATTTATAACGTATAATTTATTTAAAAATGAAACAACAGGCTTATCTAAATGGATCGAAAAGATTGTCCCAACTACTGACGGGAAAATACTAGTTGGAACCGCCAATTACGGCGCAAAATACTTCAACCCGCAAGACGGTAGTTACATGAATATCCTCATTAAAAATAAAAGTAATAACGGCATTTATGTGCGCGATTTCTTGCAAGCTACCGACAGTACTATTTGGATGGCAACAGAGTCAGGATTATTTATTTATAATCTAAAAAAGAGGTCTTACATAAACCTTACACAGCAATATGGTGATGTTTATTCTTTAAGTGACAATGCAGTTTACGCACTTTGTAAGGACGAAGAAGGTGGCATTTGGGCAGGTACCTATTCGGGAGGCACAAATTATTATCATCCGCAATATTCTTTTTTCGAAAAATATTTCCCGCTTAATAATAGTCAAACTTCTCTATCAGGAAATGTGGTAAGAGAAATATGTCCTGACAATTACGGCAGTTTGTGGATCGGTACGGAAGATGCAGGATTAAATCAATTACACCTCAAAAACAAAACAATCACGCATTTTAAAACGAACAATAAAAACTTCGAATTATATCCAAATATTCATGCTTTGCTTAATATTGGTTCCAAATTATTAATTGGCACCTTTGAACATGGTCTCGATATCTTGGATATTCCATCGGGGAAAATCATTCATCATTATCCCGACAAGAGTTCCGAAAAGGTTTTAAAAAGCAGCTTTTTTGTGAGCTTGTGCCACACGACTGATGGATCGATATATGCGGGCACTCGTTTTGGTCTGTATACGTTCAACTTAAAGACGGGCACATTTAAAAATGCAAATAAAGCATTATCCAATTTCTTTATCCATGCATTACTGGAAGACAATCGTCAGAATCTATGGATCGGCACAATGGGCAATGGATTATATCAATTATCCCTAAAGACTCATCAGTTAAAAAATTTGCGTAGCTACTTTGCAGCCGACCATGGCGCAGGGATCAATTGGATAACCACTATATTCAATGATGATTTTAATAACATCTGGATTGGCACAGAGGGGAGCGGACTTTTTAAATATAATAAAACAAAAAAGCTATTTGAAAATTATTCAACCAATACACAGTTTCCAGGTAGCACAATATATAAGATATTAGAAGATGCCAAACACAGTTTCTGGATTACTACGTCTAAGGGTTTGGTGCATTTTAACCCTTTAACCAGAAAAATTATAAAGATATATACTACAGCTAATGGGCTTTTAAGTGACCAATTCAATTATAGCTCAGCTTATAAGGACTCCTGCGGCCGAATGTATTTTGGATCAGTAAAAGGAATGATAAGCTTCAACCCTGAACACGTTGATAGCTCGGACTTTACCGCCCCCATATTTATATCGTCTCTAAATGCAGATAATAAGAACATAAATTTCTCCATTGAAAAAAATGAAATTCCTCTTGTGGAATTGACACATGAACAATCTTCATTTAGCATCAAATTTGCGGCATTAAGTTATATGGCTCCCAAAATGACGCGCTATAGATATAGGATGGAGGGCATAGATAAAAACTGGGTCTATTTACAGTCAAATCAGGCAGTAGCCTATACAATGCTTCGAGCAGGGAATTACAACTTTAACGTCCAAGCCGCTAATCAAAACGGTCATTGGGAAGGAAAAATAGCGCAAATTAAAATAAAAATATTACCTCCTTATTGGCAAAGCAAAACAGCCTATTTCTTATATTTCATAGTAGTTCTTGCAATATTATGCTTTATCATACGTAGTTATCATTTAATGATGATAGAAAAAGGTAGGCGGCATATTGAAGAGATAGAACATGAGAAAGATAAAGAAATATATAAATCTAAAATTGATTTTTTTACCAACGTGGCGCATGAGATAAGAACACCATTAACCCTAATCAAGGCACCACTTGAAAAAATCATAAAACAGGCGGATCTATTTCCTAGTATAAAGAAGTATCTATTTACCATGGATCGAAATACTGATAGAATGGTCAAACTAAGCGAAGAACTACTCGACTTCAGAAAAACCGAAGTAAATGGCTATCAACTTAATTTATCAGCTCAAGACATTCATAAAATCATAAAAGAAATTGTTGAAAACTTTGAAGAGGCCGCTCAGTCAAAAAATCTGCAAATAAAACTTGATATTAAAAATGAACCTTTAGTCGTAAACATTGACAAAGAAGCTTTCACAAAAATTATTACCAACTTGCTAAATAATGCTATAAAATATGCAGCGAAAAATATAATCATAAAAACAGCCTTTTCGCAAAAATCGCCACAAAAGGTTTTTATTATTCTTAAGAATGATGGCAACATAATCGCTCCCGAAATGGGCGAAAAAATATTCGAAGCATTCTATCGTCTCGATGTCGCAAAAAATCAGTCGGGATCGGGTCTTGGCCTCACGCTGTCAAGATCTCTTGCCCTTTTACACAAGGGAGATTTGGAACTAACATTTGAAGATAATAAATTCAATACTTTCATCCTAACTTTACCATCTACAAATAAAAATCATACATCGTAAATAAGCTGTCATGAATGAAAAAGAAAATATAAAAGCATCCATTTTGATTGTGGATGACAACGAAGAAATTCTTGATTTTCTGGTTGACGATTTAGAAGCCAAATACGACGTATATGCGGTAACCAGTGTAAAATCCGCTTTCGAAATTTTAGATAAGAGCATGATCGAATTAATCATTAGCGATGTCATAATGCCGGAAACAGACGGATATACCTTTTGCAACCTAATAAAATCGAACATAGAATACAGCCACATCCCATTTATTTTATTGACTGCCAAAAACACGTTACATTCAAAAATAGAAGGTCTGGAAAATGGTGCGGACGCTTATATAGAGAAACCATTTTCACCTGAATATTTACAAGCGCAGATTGCCAGTTTGCTGGTAAACAGAGGCAAGATGAAAGAATTCTTCTCTACTTATCCTCAAACAAATATAAAAACCGTCACACACTCTTCCGGTGATGAAAAATTTTTGACCAAACTCAATAGTTTTATTCTCCAAAACCTTGACACACCCGAATTAGATGTAGATGCACTTTGCAGCAGTCTTTATATTAGCCGCCCAACATTATATAGAAAAATAAAGGCCATTTTGGACATCACACCCAATGATTTAATTAATGTTACTCGTTTAAAAAAAGCGGCAGAACTGCTTCTTCAAGATAAATATTCGATATCAGAAGTATCCATTATGGTTGGCTTCAACTCTGCAACTCATTTTGGCAGGAGTTTCCTTAAACAGTTTGGCACTACACCTAGTAGCTATGCAAAAAACAACAACATTGATTTCCATTCAAAAGAAATATCGTGAATCAAATCAAACGTCGATATAATTATATTCTTTTATTCCCAATATTAAGAAAACATAGAGGGGATCGCTAACTTAGGTGACTATCTTCATAGATCAGTTCAACTTTTTCTAAAGACATTTAGCCAATTTCAAAGTTTCTTTTATGAATTCTAACCACAAATCTTGGGTCATATTTTTCTTTGCAGCAGTTTACCTTTTCCCCTATTCAATAAAAGCACAAAAAGAATATTTACAAACTAAAAATGGATATATAGTTGGTTATAAAGAAGGAGAATCTTTCGTGTTCAAAGGCATTCCTTATGCCCAGCCCCCTATTGGGCAGAGTAGATTCAAACCACCTTTACCTGTTCAGAGTTGGTCAGATACAATTGACTGTACAAATTTTAGAAGTGAATCAGCTCAAATGGGATACGGAAAACATCCGCTAAGAGGAAGCGAAAACAGTTTATTCTTAAATGTTTATAGCCCCTCAAAAAATGCCAAAGCAAATCTTCCTGTTTTGGTATGGATTCACGGGGGAGCAATGCTTGGCGGTTCAGGAAATGGAGAGAATGGGCATGCCTTTTCTGATAATGACAGTATTGTTACCATCACCATTAATTACAGGTTAGGCGTTTTTGGTTTTTTGTATTTAGGAGACATTGGAAAGGCGTATCAATCATCGGGAAACAATGGATTGCTGGATTGTATAATGGCTTTAAAATGGGTAAAAGAAAATATTAAATCTTTCGGCGGAGATCCTTCCAAAGTTACTGTTATGGGAGAATCAGCAGGCGCGAAACTAACAAGTGCCTTGGCTGTGACGCCCGATGCCAAAGGGCTGTATTCTGGCCTAATTATGGAAAGCGGTAGCATACAATGCATAAGAGATAGACAAACAGCTTTAGCTATTCGTCAAAAAATAATGAACCAATTACACATTACAAATCCCACAGATATTTTACATTTTTCTACACAGAAACTAATTGCGGCACAAAACAGGGTTTGTAAAGGAGCACAAGCCACAAATTATTTTGGACCTGTAATAGATGGCCACACTATTACGATGTGGCCGAGAGATTATGTGGCCGAGAATAAAAACATGCGTGCTCACTTTTTAATTGGTACCAATAAGGTAGAGAGTATTCTGTTTATGAACATGGATAAACGTTTATACCATCCAGACTCGGCAGTCCTAAAGGGATGGTTCGGCACCAATTTCTCCTACGTACTCTCTACTTATAAAAAAATGGCGACAGAAGTAGGTCCCGATTCTGCCGCTATAGCCACGCTGACACAATATATGTATCAAATGTATTCTTATCGATTTGCCAATCAGTTATCTCAGGCAAATGATAAGGTTTGGATGTATCGATTTGACTATTCAAAAAATGCTTCGGGCGCCAGCCATGGGGCCGAAATGCCTTTTGTTTGGTTTTTGCCGAAGCTGCATCATTACACGTCAGAAGAGATTTCTTTAGCAAAGCAAGTACATCAGGCATGGGTAAATTTTATAAAAAAAGGTAATCCCATAAGTATTGGAAATGCGCCTTGGCCTATTTATAAAAAGGGAACAATAATGGTTATCAATAAAGTTTCGAAAAAGCAAAAGTTGGAGCATATTTTTGATGACAAACGATACCCTTCTTCTTGCTTTACGTTAAGATAAAATAGCGTCGATTCTTTCGGCCTATGCGCGGTTTTTAACACTCCCAAGTGGTGCAGAACCAGTAATGGCAATTAGCGGACGTAAAGACTACAAAAACCTTAATCCACATTGCAGATCAATTTAATCAGTTTCGCTTTGTAAACGATATTGCACTTTTCCATTTCCCCGAAGTGGGACTGCCTATTTTGGAAGCAGTCCTACTAGATCCAATGTTAACAAATTTAGATAACTGCACCCGAAAAGAATTAGAATGTTGCTGTTAGCCCAATATAAAAGCTTCTACCTATTGATGGAATAATTCCCGGACCGGGGTATTCGTCTGTCCTTAAAGTGAAGTATGATTTATTTGTCAAATTATTTGCACCAAGTTGAACAGTATAATTTTTTATTTTGTAGGTGGTGCTAAAATCTAAAACAGTATATGCTGGGATGTAACCAGCAATGGGGTCGGTGCTTGCTTTTACATTAGATGCGTCTCCATAAGCGTCACCAACAGAATTTATCTGGAAAGTAGCAGAGAAATTACTGTTGTTAAAAATTACGCCTATTCGATTAATTGTTTTGGCTGCAGCTTCTACCCTGTTTCCTTTATATTCACCACTCGTATATTTTGCATCTACATATGCGAAAGAATTGAAAAGACTTAACCCATATTTTGACGCTGTATTTAGGTATTTTAAGAAATTAAATTCAATATAGCTCTCTATTCCTTTATGTACACTATTAGCAATATTTGTTCTATACGAATATTGGTTGCCTGTTGACGGGTCTGTTAAAACTACAACACCAATTTTATTATCGTAAGCTAAATAAAAAGCATCTATATCAAAATTCAAATAATTCTTTATAGTTCCTCGATAACCCAAGTCAGAATTGAACCCATAGGCATCTTTTAAATTTGGATTAATTTTAGATGTTGTACCAAATGGCTCTAATTGGCTATAGTCAATAGGGCGGTATGCTTGGGTTATATTGCCATAAACATTTGTATTACTAGTGACTTTAAACTCCAGTCCTACTCCAAATAAAGGAAATGTTCTGTTGCGATTCTCATTAGTAATTTGCCTGACGTCGTCAGTTGTTTTATATCCACTTGCAGTACTATGTAAATATTCAAATCTGAAACCTGGTGTAATGGACAGCTTATTTCCTATTCTGAAAATATTTTCTACAAAAGGAGCAACGTTTGCAGTTGTAAAATCTAAATTGTAGCCCCAATCGCCAGTAATGGACAAGTCAAAATCACTCCCTGTTGAACCCTCGCCGCCGCCTTGTCTTTTAAACCAGGCGTACGCATAACGTAACCCACCCGACAGGATTGCTTTTTGATTTCCAATGTTGTAGCTTTTTGATAATCTAAATTCTGTGGTGCTGTTTTTCATATCTTCATTACCAACTTCGCGTGGCGCATAAGCATTTGTAGCAGGGTCTATTCCGTCTATGGCCTGGGGGCCGCCATCTTCATTTCGCCACACTAATGAACGTTGACTAAACAAATAGGTCGTTTTTAAACTAATAGTTGTAGCTTCTGTTGGGGCATAATTGGCATAAACTGTTAAGACATTCCACGGACTTTTTAGCCAATTTCTTGCTCTTGTAGACATTTTAGAGCTAACATTAAATAGACTATCGGTTAACCCGCCCGGCATTTTTATTTGGTTACGAAGCAAGGAATATTCTATTCCAAGATTCAATTTTTCCGATACTTTATATTGCACTTTTCCAAATCCGGAAATCTGCCATTGTTGACTATTGGGACGATAACCTTGTATTGCCCTATATTGCAAAAACCCGTAATAGCTCAATTTTTTATAAGTTCCTCCAACCGAATTAAAAGAATTGAACAGACCGTAACTACCTATGGTTTGCGACGTTGTAAATTCAAACTTTTTATCGGTAGGCGCGTCTTTAATCACATAATTGACTAATCCTCCAAATTGAGCACCAAATTGGAGTGATGCTGCACCACGTACCATTTCTATTCTTTGAACAGCATTCATTGGCGGAATATAATAAGCCTCATTATATCCATAAATATCGGCACTAATATTATAGCCGTCCTGACGAGTATTCATTTCTATACTTTGTAAGGGGTTTAGGCCTCTGGTACCAATGCCATTTGCAGTGAAACCGCCTGTCTCTGTTTCTACAATGTTCAGGCCTGGGATACGTCCTAAAATTTGTCTTGTATTATTAATGGCATCATTTGCATCTAAACTATCCACAATAACTACTTCATTTTTCTTTCCGGCGTAAATAATCCCATTTTTTACGTCCGGCATATGGCCTATCCCTCGAATATTTTTAAAACCTACAATTTCTAGGTCTTTGAGATTTTGCGTTTTAATGGAGTCCGATTTTTGTGCAGAGGCAGCAAAAGGAATAGTAATAATTATAGCTAATAGGATATTTTTTATGTGCATCTATTTTTTTTGCAAAGGAATCTTATAATAGAAACAAATAATTACCATATTGGGAAACCTATTTACGAGAAAGGGAAAATTTGCGTTTTGTAACGTGCAACTCTGCACATTAGACTATTATGCTCAGTAGCTCTTTCTCTTAGCAGCAGCATTTTCTGCATTATTCAGAACCTGTATCCATTAAAATTTAAAAAGCTATCACGGGCTAAGAAAATAGTGTATCTACTTCCCAGAATTTTTCTTTCATTAGACTCAATGCAAAAGCTCCAGCAGATGCCGCAAATACTGAGTAATCAAGCGGTGCTTTAATGCCGAGTGAAAAACACATTGAAAGACCAAATAAAAGCATTAGAAAACCGCTCATTTTTGCAAAAAACTCAGTTTTATAGCCAATTAGAAGGCAAAGAGGAAAAATTATCTCTCCGATTGTTGCAATAGCCCCAGTTACAGGGATGAAAGATGCGGGAAGCCAGGGATTAATTGACTTAGTATATTCCAGAAACGCATTCCAATTACCCCAGGATGAAAATTTCTCACTCCATAATCCAAACCTGTCTGCCACTGCGGATAACATGCCGGCCGAAATAGAAAGCCGTAGAAAGAGCTTTATAATCTTCGTTTCCATAGTTTAATTAAATTGTATAATAGTCAAAAATATAGATAATAATTTAAATATATTAAAAGAAGCGCGCCACTCCAAATAATCTAATCTGGTATATGATATCTTATTTGAAGTCTTGGCACAACTTCCCCTTCATGGTATTGTTATAAATAAACATGGCTAACCATGGTCCTTCTGTTAGTAAAAAATAAATTACCGTGCGGCTCGAATATCTCCATAGATCTCTGGATATTTGTTAAACATCATCCCGACAAATCCACATTCCGGAATTATTTTCAGATTATTTTTACGTGCATAATTTACTGCTGAGTCTATCAATTTTTTGCCATATCCATGGCCACGTTGTGTGAGACCAACACTTGTGTAGCCTGCTTTTAATATGCCAGGTGTGATATTTGTCATCATTCTACCCACTTCTTGCCCATCTACAATTAGCGAAAAAAAGGAGACGCCTTTTTCTCCTTCGTGTATTTCAATTTTTTCCATTTTACAAAGTTTTATTAATTGATAATTTAAATAAGAATATCTTCTGTAAAACCTGGCTTTTCACTTTTTGAAGAGATTGCGTCAGATTTTTTATAGTAATTATTCGATTTTGCCCTTCGTTCTTCCCTTAATAATTCTGTATAACCATTTGCTAAAGCGGATGAATCAATACGGGTAGTTTGTTTATATTTACTTTATTAGCTTATGGATTATTGTCAACGAATATTTCATGTCTTCTTCCAACCAGCTTTAAGACCGACTGTTCGATTGAAAATTAACTGATCAGCACTTGAATCCTTATCTTTTATAAAATAGCCCAACCTGATAAATTGAAAAGGTATGCCCATATAATCCTTAGTTGAAAGATCTTTCTCGACGTACGCACCTTGTATTATCTCAACACTATCTTTATTAAAATAATTTATAAAGTCATCGCCCAATTGATTGGGGTCTTCCACCCTAAAAAGCCGATCATAAAGTCGAATTTCGGCAGCATCAGCATGAGCAACGCTTAGCCAGTGAATCGTACTTTTGACTTTGAATTTCTCTTGCTCATTGCCGGATTTAGTTTCCGGAAAATATTTACAGTGAAGCTCAATGATTTTGCCATGCAGGTCTTTTACTATATGTTCACACAAGATAATATAAGCCCCTTTTAGCCTAACCATTCCTCCCAAAAATAGTCTAAAATAATTTTTTGTCGGAAATTCCATGAAGTCATCCTCCTCAATCCACAACTCTTTGGTAAATAAAACTTTACGACTGTCTGCCGTTTCTTCTCCGGGGAAGTTCTCCAAATCTATAGATTCAATAGCCGCCTCATCTAAATTGGTTATAATTACTTTCAACGGTTTTAAAACAGCTATCCTCCTCTGGGCAGATCGATTTAGATCGTCGCGAATACAAAATTCCAATAAATTGCTATCTGTGATTGTATCTCGCTTTGCAACACCAATTCGTTCGCAAAAATCACGGATTGCCTTTGGCGTATATCCCCTACGGCGAAGGCCAGCTATAGTTGGTAAACGGGGGTCATCCCATCCATCAACCAAACCCAACTCGACCAGCCGTTGCAGCTTCCGCTTGCTCATGACCATATATTTAATATTTAAACGTGCAAACTCAATTTGTTTGGAGGGGAATAACTCCAATTTGGTGATAAACCAGTTATATAATTGTCTGTGTTCGACAAATTCAAGAGTACAGGTAGAATGACTTATACGCTCAATAGCATCAGATTGGCCATGTGCGAAATCATACAAAGGATAAATGCACCATTTTTTCCCGGTTCTGTGGTGGGAAGCATACTTGATTCGGTACATGATTGGATCCCTCATGTGCATATTGGCCGCAGCCAGGTCTATTTTCGCACGTAATACCTTCTCACCATCTCTAAATTGGCCATTTCTCATTGCCTCAAATAAAAGTAAATTCTCATCCGGTGACCGTCTTCTATACATATTAGGGACGCCTGGAACTAGTGGTGTACCCTTTTGTTCAGCAATCTCTTCAGATTTACTATCATCGACATAAGCCAGCCCCATCTTAATTAATCTAACCGCAAGATCATAAAGAGTTTCAAAGTAGTCAGAAGTATAGTATTCATTTTCCCATTCAAACCCAAGCCAGCTAATATCCTTTTTGATGGCATCTATATAACTGCTATTTTCCCGTTCAGGATTAGTATCGTCAAATCTTAAATTAACACTCCCTTTGTATCTTAATGCGAGTCCAAAGTTTAAACAAATAGATTTAGCATGCCCAATGTGTAAATATCCGTTGGGCTCAGGTGGGAATCTCGTAGCGATCCCTTCACTATAAACCTGATTTTGAATATCTTCCTGAATAATTGCTACAATAAAATTTAAAGATTGTTCCATCATTATACTCCTTTTCGGTATTTCATTGACTCCTATACCATGTAGCTGATTACCAGCCCCAGAATTGGCCATTACTCCACTGAATCATGCTCCATTGCCGATAGAAACCGCTCGGAATCAAGTGCAGCCATGCAACCACTTCCAGCGGAGGTAACCGCTTGACGATAAATGGGGTCTTGAGCATCACCACAACAGAAAATACCTGGAATATTTGTTTTTGTAGAACAATTATTTGTTGTAATGTAACCTGATTCATTCATAACGATCCATTGCTTAAATATCTCTGTGTTTGGTTGATGGCCGATCGCAACAAAAAATCCTGTTACGTCTAATGTAGATTCCTCCTCTGTTGTGTTATTGAACAAACGAGCACCATTTACCTTTTGTCCATTTCCGAGCACTTCCTTTACGTCCACGTTGAACAAGACTTCAATATTAGTCGTATTTTCGACTCTACGAACCATTGTTTTGGATGCCTTGAAGTTCGCTTTACGAACCAATACGTATACCTTTCTGCAAAGTTTAGCCAAGTGCAAGGCTTCCTCTGCTGCTGTATCCCCGGCTCCAACAATCGCGACATCCTGTCCCTTAAAGAAGAAACCGTCACAAGTCGCACAGGCTGAGACGCCGCTGCCTGCATACGCCCGTTCTGACTCAAGTCCCAGCCATTTTGGAGTGGCCCCAGTAGCTATAATTACTGTATCAGCCAAGACTATTTTTTTCTCGTCGATGGTAACTTTATAGGGGGGGTGGGAAAAATCAACAGTACTTACATACCCTATTCGTAAATCCGCACCCATCCTGGCCGCTTGTTTATGAAAGGCCGCCATCATTTCCGGGCCCATTATGCTATCAGGATAGCCTGGGTAATTTTCAACCTCGGAGGTTTTTGTGAGCTGCCCACCGATAAACAATCCAGAATACAAGACAGGTTTTAGATCAGCCCGAGCCGCGTAAATAGCAGCTGTATAGCCCGATGGACCTGAACCTATGATCAGGCATTTTATTCTTTCAATCTGCTGTTCCCCCATAATAGCCTTACTTTTAATTAATAGATATTTTGTTATTGCTTTAATTTCTCATAATGCACACTCCGAAATTTTGCTAGCTTTGGATCGATTACTGCCTGGCAATATCCTCCTTCCTGATTCCTGTTATAATAATTCTGGTGGTAATCTTCTGCTTTATAAAAATGTTCGAACATTTCCAGTTGGGTGACGATCATGTCCGGATATTCCTTTTGCACCTCATCGATAACGTTCATTGCAGATTGTTTCTCTTCTTCAGACCTGTAAAAAATTACACTCCGGTATTGTGAACCTCGGTCGGCTCCCTGTCTGTCTACCGTAGTCGGGTTATGGGTACTCAAATGTATTCTTAATAGGTCATCAAAAGTTATTTCATCAGGGTTGTAAGTTATTTCTATTACCTCTGCATGGCCGGTGGCACCACCACACACCTCTCTATAGGTAGGATTAACAACACTTCCCCCACTGAATCCACTCTCTACTTTTACCACACCGATAATTCGCTGAAAAATAGCCTCTGTACACCAAAAGCAACCTCCGCCAATATCTATTTTTTTCTCATTGATGGCCACTTTATTCAAGGAAACAGCGTTCATACAATAGCGTAGCCCACTGGGTTTTGGACCATCTTGAAAAACGTGCCCCAGGTGGGCATCACAAGTATTGCAGACGGCTTCAATACGTTGCATGCCAAAAGTGATATCCTTATGGTAGGCAACCGCATTTTCTTTTATCGGTTGCGTAAAAGAAGGCCATCCTGACCTACTTTCAAATTTTGTTTCAGCGTCGAAAAGTTCTGTGCCACAACAAACGCATGCGTATCTACCAGGCTCAAAATATGAGCAAAGATCAGAACTGAATGCTCGTTCTGTACCTTTAAGCCGGGCGATATTGAACTGTTCTGGTGACAGAAGCGCCTTCCATTCTTCCTCTGTTTTTTCTACTCTTTTATCGGGAACAGGATTGCCAAAATCCGAAAATTTTATAACATCAAGCCATTTTAGCATAGTTTTAGGTTTAAATTTAAAAAATTGATTCAATCATAAAGGTCTTGTCATTAAAAACAAAGGAATCGTTTTGTTTCTTGTCCATAAGTGCCTGGTAAAAAGGAGCATCAGGGGACATTGCAACAAAATGCTTTCCTTCAAGGTCGAATTGACACGCAGGTATCCCTATGATATAATATTGGCCATTGACCAGGGCTACTGCTCCTTCCGAAACAATACCTTTACTACCAAAATCTAACTTGCGAAGCATTTCGATTTCATCGTTTCGTTGTAGAATTTGCCTTTGAAGTGCCTGCAAATATTCTTCTGTCTGCTCCCGGTGGGAATTGTCATCAGCATCTCGAACATCCTCAAGGTTAAGATTGCCTCCGCTTTGGTAGCTTGCATATTCTTCCCTCAGATGCTTAAGTGTTTCCTGTTGTGCTTTAATAAGTGTCGCTTTTAAAGTAACTTTATCCATAAATTTTCTTTTGTTGCAATTTTAGTTCCCTTGTTTTACTAATATTTGTTCTTGTGCTAGCCTTTGAAATACCGCTCCTCTATCACCTGGCCATTTTCCCATAACGAGCGGATTATCTCGTGTAAAGAAAAATTACTTCCATCTTTCATATCGAAATCTAAAAGATATTCTGAAAAAGAAGCATTGTCATCAGCGGCAGATAGCAGTAGCTCGAGTTTATTTACCTTTTTAATTGAGGCCATAAAATCGATTAACTTCTTCATTACAGCTTGTTTTCCGATTGTCGTTGTTCCGTCAAATTCGATGGTCTTTATATTTTGTGCAAAATATTTTTCACCAGCGTTAATGAGTTCACCTTTTACTACCATTTCATTCATGGCATTTACTTGGTCTTGAAAATTCTTTTCCATTTTTTTGATTTTATATTGTGAATAATATGTACTTTTCTCTTGATGAGCTCGGAGTCTTCACTCGGCGGCGCGGTAGCCCAGGTGCTCGGCGGCGGCGACGGCGCCA
>NZ_JBNQGD010000055.1:16810-29122 GCF_050436765.1 Arachidicoccus sp.
TACTTTTCTCTTGATGACCTCCTACTATTCAATAGACAGCGCCGGATCGATATTCTGCGCCAGTCTGATACCCGTGTATTGCCACCTCAAATGTGGATGAAAGAAATTCCGATAGCTTGACCTGCTATGCCCCGGCGGCGTCACAATAGAAGCTCCTCTGAGTACCATCTGGTTGACCATAAATTTACCGTTATACTCGCCTATAGGGCCTGCCGCTCTGGAATATCCTGAATAGGGAAGATATGCGCTGCCTGTCCACTCCCACCTGCTTCCCCAATCAAACTGGGAGTTTGCGGCTTCCCACTCAAATTCTGTTGGCAACCGCATTTTCTTCCATGCGGCAAAAGCGGATGCCTCGTAAAAGCTAACATGTGCTACTGGGTCGTTTAACTTCAATGGTTGGAGCCCAGATGCACTATAGTTGCGCCACTGCCTATCCACCCAATACCAGTAAAGAGGTGCATTAATATTATTATTTTTGACCCAATCCAAGCCTTCAGCATGCCAATATTCGTGGTTACGATATGCCCCGTCCTCGATGAATTCAAGATACTGCGCATTCGTAATCAATTCTTTAGCAATTTTAAAAGCTGGAAGAAAGACTGCATGACGCTCTAATTCATTATCAAAACAAAATCCTTTATCCCTATTATTTCCAATGTAATACAGTCCTTCATTGATTCTAGCAAATTCATTTGAAGGTGAATTTGGAATAATGGCATTTGAGATTTCTTTATATGTTGGAAAAAGGGGATTATGACCCAAGATATATTTGATGTCAGTTGCCAACAACTCCTGATGCTGCTCTTCATGATTTAGACCCAAAATAGTTAGCATATCCAATTCATCACTTATTTGCTGGCTAAGTAAGTGCTCCATTGCTTCATCTACATGCCGACGATACCGATAGATTTCCTGAACTGTCGGCCGGCTTAAATTTCCGCGGTTGGTCCGGATAACACGCGCACCGAAGCTTTCATAATAGCTATTGAATACGTATGGAAATGAATCATTAAACAGGATGTAATCAGGAAGATTCGGCGACAATACAAAAGTCTCAAAAAACCATGTGGTATGTCCCAGATGCCACTTAGGAGGGCTAACATCTGCAAGGGGTTGGACTACATAGTCTTCTATTTCCAGTGTTGAACAGATTTCTTCTGTTCTTTTACGAACCATTTTATATCTATCTATAAGTGGTATGATTTTATTCCTGGTTGTATATTTTTTGCACTGAATAGATTATTTATGGATTCTGCATACGTCGGGTGAGCGAATATAGTGTCGCGTAATTGGTCATAGGTAAGATTACCCAGCATCGCCATTTGCAATAATGACATTAATTCGCCAGCACCTGGACATATTACGGCAACGCCTAAAATCCTTTTTGTCTTATTATCAACAATCGCCTTTATAAACCCAGTCGTCTCACCTGTTTCAAAAGCTCTGGCTATAAAGGAAGTTTTCATTTTTGCAACTGAATAGTCTAATCCCTTTTCACTGGCGTCTTTCTCTGTGAGACCAATTCTTCCAAGCTCAGGATCGATGAAAAGACAGTATGGAATCAATCGATTATGAGTAGAGGAAGCCTTTTTTCCAAATAAGTGGTCAGCGACGACGATAAAGTCGTGATAAGATACATGGGTGAATGCGGGTCCGCCCTTTACATCACCGAGTGCATAAATACCTGGTTCTGTTGTTTCAAGCTGACCGTTGACCGCAATATATCCCATATCGTCAACTTGAATGCCAGTTTTCGGCAAATCCAAATCCTCCGTGTTGGGGGCTCTGCCGGTAGCAATTAAAAGATGACTGCCTGATAATGTAATTGATTGCTGTTTGGATAAAACGTTTATGTTAATTGACTCATTATTGTCTGTACTCACCTGTCTGACTGTTGCATCAGTTATAATTTGCACACCTTCCATCTCAAGAATCTGACTAACAATTAATCCCACATCGTTATCTTCCTTCGGCAACAATCTTGGAGATTTCTCAATGATGGTAACCTGACTGCCCATTCTGCGGAAAATCTGAGAAAATTCGAGCGCAATATAACCTCCCCCGACAATCAGCAGGTGTTTTGGAATACAATCAAGCTCTAAAATGGTTTTTGAGGTGAGAAAATTTACCGACTGCAATCCTTCTATTTCAGGAATGCGAGGCCTTGCTCCCGTGTTTATAAATATCGACTCTGCCGCAATAGATTTGTGGCTAGATCCCTCTAATTGAACTCGAATCTCTTTATATCCTGAAAAACGTCCTTCCCCACGCAAAAGCGTAATGTTCGGATCTTGCGCCAATGAGTTTTCCAAACCCTTACGGAAATCTGCGACCACTTTATCTTTCCATTGATTAATCGTCTCATAATTTAGTGCATCATTACTTATTGTGATGCCATATTTTTCTGCTCGATGCGCCTGAACGATGATTTTAGCCACACCGACCAAAGTTTTTGTGGGTGTACAGCCATTATTTATACAGGTGCCACCTATAAAGGCTGATTCAACAAGCGCCACACGCATACCTTCCCCAGACAGTTTTTTAGCTAACGGATTTCCTGCTTGCCCTGAACCTATAATAATTGCATCAAATTTTTCCATTCTTTTCAATTTTAAACGGCTGTCCATAATGCATCCATAAACCACGACTTAGTATCTAAAAATTCTCCGGAATGAATAAATCCATTATCGGATGCCATCTGGCGAATCTGAATTTTTGAATATTTCTGTGATACTTCTGTCCAAATGCATTCATCTTTTTCAAAATGAATGCTAACTCCAGGTAGATTTACAACCATATCGCTTAAACATACTAGATAACTTTTTGCCGCGCCGGTCGAAGGGTCATAGTTACAATAGTGTTCAAACTGTTCAATATTAAAATCTCCGTCCAATTCCCGATTAATTCTTTCCAAGAGATTTAAATTGAATGCTCTGGTAAGTCCCTCACTGTCATCGTATGCCAGTTTGATAACTGCAGGATTCTTGACGAGATCAAACCCTATGATACATTGATCACCTGGTTGTAAATAACCACGTAATATTTTACAGAATTGATTACTTTCCGCTACTGTCATATTGCCGATATTACCGCCTAAGCACAACACGACCTTTCTTTTTTGCGTTAATAAGCAATGAGAGGCAAGTGTGTCAAAGTAATCACCTATCAAGCCGTTGAGTCGCAAATCTGGTATCTGAGCCAGTAAAAATGATTGTAACTCATTAATTACATTTTCAGAAATGTCAATAGGTACAAAATTAAAAGACACATTTGCAGCACTAAGGGTACGCAACAAGTGAATTGACTTGGCGCAATTGCCAGGTCCCAGTTCAATTAATTCAAAATCTGTATTTTGTATAGCTAAACGATCAATAATCTGCTTAGTTTGACAAGTAAAAATCTCCATTTCACATTTAGTTAGATAATAATCTGGAGACATCATAATTGCTTCAAAGAGGCTATCTCCATTTTTGTCGTAAAAGTATTTTGAAGACAACCTTTTGGGCGTCTCAGTCAGACTCTGGACAACGTCAAAATAGAAATCTTTGCTTTTTGTTATAAACCTGCATTCTTCTGCATCGATTGAGATCATACTATCAGTAAAATTAAAAAGATAAACTAAATCTTGCTTGATCTGCTAGTTCAAGCAAAGCACAAAGAGTGCAAGTTAATATCTTGGAATCTTTTTAACATTGACATTTGTCACACAGAGTATTTTACTAAACTGAATAGCTGTGGTAGATAAATTATATGATGACGTTTCACTAACGGCGATTTGTGAGATCTACGTGCTGATGAGGAGTTAAGCCTGCGACCGGTTACATAAATGCTTATTGTAGAGCTATATATAGATAATAACACCTTATTAAGACTACCAGCACATTATTTGTGACATATATCATTTTAAATAAGAATATTTTGAACTTTCCCTGTAAAGGGAATGACTCCAGAGACTTAAACATCTACGTTGGGCAATCAGATATTTTCAACGTATTATAATATCGATTAATTAATAAAACCTGACATGAACAGCACAAAGCCGGTTGCACCGCTGGTGACCGACTAGCTGATAAAGTAACAAATGTTATGGGTTCATGGAGCTTTATTGTTATTCAGACGATGGCCATCCTGATATGGGTCACCATCAATTTAATAGCCTATTTTGGCATTGGGATCCCTACCCTTTTATCCTTCTCAATTTACTATTTTCAGTCCAAGCGGCCTACGCTGCCCCAATTATCATGATGGCACAAAACAGTCAAAGTGCACGGGACAGAGTCCAAGCATATGGTGACTATCGAACTAACATTGAAGCGAAAGAAGAAATAGAGGGACTACAACTACGACCAAATAGGATTGAAACCGAGAAGTTAGATAAAATTATGGAAATGTTGCATGCCATAAAAATGGAAAAAGACGATTCTGCGTGTGAATATTGAATAAAAATTAATCACATATTGTGATGTATGTCATTGTTTATATCTCGTCAGGAACATAGTTTTACCGAAATTATTTAATCATAAATTTAAAGCATGAAGCCAAATATTGGAATAAGCCAGGAACATCTGGCAGAAATCAGTCAAGTCCTTTCCCACATCCTAGCAGATGAATTTGTACTATATACCAAAACCTGTAATGCGCATTGGAATCTAGAAGGATCAAATTTCCATGCAACTCATGTACTTTTTAAATCTCAATATACAGAAATCGCTGACATTATCGATACTGTGGCTGAGCGCATAAGGACATTGGGGCATTACGCTCCAGGAACACTTAAGCAATTTCTGGCATTAACACATCTCTCAGAACAGATAAGAGGAAAAAATGACAGCAATGGCTTTATGAAAGAACTATTGAGTGATCACGAGGCCATTATTATCAATATCAGGACGCAGATTAATCGCTTGGCAGAAAAGTTAAAAGACGCTGGTACTGGTGATTATTTGACGGGGCTAACTGAATACCACGAAAAAGTGGCCTGGATACTCCGTTCGCATTTGATTTAATATAAAAAATCTATAAAAACCTGGATGAGTCGAAACTTGTCGCTACACAAATTCAAATTTATCAATGTAATGTTGCAGAAATCGAAAAAAAATTATTAAAAACAACTTTATATAGCGCTTAATAGTAAACAAATGAATTCCTTTCCACTTCCTACTGAACCCGAACACATTGTCCCGTCGCTTGTTGAAAGGTTCAATTCCTGGGATGTCAGCAACCAGATGGCCCTGTATGCCCCGGAAGCAGTGTTTATTGCAAACGATGGGCGAACTATTACTGATCGAACCGAGTTCGCTGCCATAATCCAGCGTGATATGAGCCTTGGCCTACCGCTGGCGACTAATGTGCGCCATGTGTTTGTTGCCGGTGATACTGCTCAGATCGTCCTTGACTGGTCCATTGATGGAAAAGGCCCTAGTGGCGAGCACATACACATCGAAGGCACAGCGTGCGATATCGCACGCCGCGGGGTGGATGGATTCTGGCGGTACATTATCGACAATAACCAAGGTACGGCTGTGCGTCAATCCGTCTGACGTATCTAAGTCACAATTATCCTTCGAATAAATTCAGTTTTTTAAAGCCTTATAGTATACAAAGAGTTAGCAGCTAATTATATATACAAAAGCTTGCATTTATTTTTTAACCGTCCTATTTGTTACCACAACTTAAATATTATGAAATTAAGATTTCTTTCTCCTGCTAATCATGGCATAGTCGATTACCTCGCTGCATTTGCACTCATTGTTGCACCGTTTATATTAAATCTAGGTGACGGAAGTCCTTCAGCCTTATGGATGTCCGTTTGTTCAGGCATTGCTGTAATTATAGTAAGTTTGGCTACCAGATATCGCTATGGCGCTTTTAAAATTATACCATTTGGTGGTCATCTTACGCTTGACCTTTTGGTTGCGACGGTATTCATGCTCGTTCCATTTCTTTTTGATCTCAAAGGACTCGATGCAGCTTATTACTATATCAATGCTGTGGTTGTATACTTGGTTGTTGCCGTTACAGCAAGCGAAGAATCTTTCAGTTAATTGATAAATAATAATTTTTATTCCCTTGTTGAAATAGTATTGGGGGAATCAAGCAATAGTACTTCGGCACAGGGTCTATCTTGAAGGTTCTTACACTATTTTATGGCAAATGGTGTAAGGGCTTTTTTCCAAATTTCAATTGCCCTGGCCATTTCTGTTTCATTCAAGGAGCAATATCCGATACGAATAAAGTCATGGAGTAAACAGGTATTGGGTTTAAAAAAATAATTGCTTCCATCACTGATCTTTAATCCCAACTTTTCTGCATTCAGGGCAACAGCATTAGCGCTTATTCCCTTTCTGTAACGTGCCCAGATGGCGAGTCCACCATTAGGGTTCTCAAACGTTAAATATTCTCCCAGGTGTTCGCGAAGCAATCGGCAAGTATTTTCCAACCGTCCTTGATAAATCTTGTATGACTTTTTTAAGTGCCTTGATATTTCACCTGTGCTGAGAAGTTCAGCGATCGATTCTTCCAGCAACTGTTCACCTTGCCGGTCAATTAATCTACGAAGGGCAGCGGCTTTGATTATTACCACTTCTGGTGCTACCATGAACCCGATCCGGATACCTGGTGCAATACTTTTGCAAAAGGAACCTACATAAATAATATGAGCACCCGTATCCAGACTTGCCAAAGGCAAAAGAGGATTACTTGTAAAGTGATAATCAAAGTCATAATCATCTTCAAGCAATGCAAATCTATATTTCCGGGCAAGGTTCATAAGTCGCATGCGACGCTCTGCACTCAGTGTTACAGTGGTTGGCCTGTGGTGGTGTGGAATTATGTAAATCAACTTAGGCACCTTTTTTTTGCATAAATATTCAATCATGTCCACGTCCATTCCCTCGTTGTCTACCGGGATGAATTCCAGCGTACCTCCTGCCAACGTAAAGGCTTGATTCGCATCCATGTAACCGGGTTCTGGCACAAATACGATGTCTCCGGGACGGATAATTAATTGAGCGGTCAAATAAATGGCCATCTGCGTTCCTTTAGTTATAAGTATTTCTTTTTCAGTAATCTGCATTCCTCTAGTCCTATTTAGAAAAATTGCAAGTTCCACTCTTAGACGATAGGAACCTTGCTCCGGTCCATACATGAGAAGTCGATTACTTAAGTGATTCTTCCCAAATCTCCTATACTCTCTCACGATCTGTTCAATTGGTGCTATTCTTGGATCAGGGAATCCATCGTCGATTTTAAATTGCAGTATGGGTGTTCCAGGTATATTAAATTCTGCATCTGTCGTGCTTGGTTCCATTGAATGTTGCTTGCTTACCAGTGGATACGCGGGTTGCCGACTTCGTATGAGTTCCTTGTTATTTTGGCTAACTGCGCGCGTGACCGAGTCAGGGAGGTGCCGGGAAACATAAATGCCACTTCTATCCTTGGCTTCCACCCATCCCTGTGCTCCCAGTTCATCATAGGTTGCTATTACTGTTTTGCGATTAACTTTCAAGCTCTGTGCTAGTACACGTGAAGATGGAAGTGCCTGCCCTGGTTTTAAGATTCCGCTGCATATCAACTGAATGATTTTTGATTCTAATTGCAAATATAACGAGGTATGCTGGCCATCCTTTTTAAATGAAATTTCAAGAATTTTTTTAATCATAACTGGATCCCTATATATTTTTGAATTGGACCATAAAGGTAACCAAATTAGGATATAACTTTGTATTGCATTAAATCAAATACTTGTAGGATTTTAAAGATTAAAATCATGCAGAAAACCAAGATCCAAGATCCGTGCGCGCTGTTATATGGTTCCGAGCCAATTTGGACAAGATGGTGGAAGAAACGCTCTATGTCCTGGATGTCGATGAGGCGTTTACCATCGCAGGCAGTGTGCAAAGTAGCATACGGCAATATTTCCATAACAAATAACTAAATAAAGATTATTATGAAAGCAATCATTGTAACAGATCAGACTGCCGGAACAGCTGGGATGAAATTGGTGGATCGACCCGAACCACAGGGGCTCGAGGATCTATCTGGCGCGAACTATGGTGATGTTGTAGTTCAGGTTCATGCATCGGGATTCACCGCGGATGAACTCTCATGGCCATCGACCTGGGTCGATCGCCTGGGTCGTGACAGGACGCCTTCGATCCCTGGCCACGAGCTTGCCGGAGTCGTCACGGCTCTCAGCTATGGAACCACCGGGCTATCGGTAGGGCAACGGGTGTTCGGCCTCACAGACTGGGTTCGTGATGGCACGTTGGCGGAATATGTAGCCGTTGAGGCACGTAACCTCGCGCCACTACCGGGTGATGTAGACTTTGCAGTGGGGGCAGCCATTGTGATGCCGGGTCTGACCGCATGGCAAGGTCTATTCGACCATGGCCGCCTTCGTGCGGGACAGAGCGTCATCGTCCATGGTGCAGCGGGCGTAGTCGGCTCTATGGCGACTCAACTTGCCCGTGAGGCAGGTGCCTACGTCATAGGCACGGGCCGCGCCACCCATCGCCAGACGGCGCTCGATTTCGGTGCACAGCAATTCATCGACCTTGATAATGAGGCTTTGGAAGAAGTAGGCAAGGTCGACCTTGTTTTTGATGTTCTCGGCGGAGATGTCTTGATGCAGTCTGCGGGCGTGATCAAACCCGGAGGGACTTTGGTGACGATAACCGGTCCTACTGAGGCTCGACCCGTTGGTGGTCTGACAGTCGACTTCGTCGTCATACCCGATCGTGCACAATTGAATGAGATCGTCCAGCGGGTCCGAGATCAAAGGCTTCGTCCCAACATCGGCACTACTGTATCTCTCAATGATGCCATCTCTGTTTTCAATTCGACTGATCGGCGCAAGGGGAAGACAATCATTCGCATCCTCCCATAAAAAATCAGGAAGGCCGAGCAGTGTGATTTTTTATTGATGAGTATATTGCTGAACTACGACGAGTTGCAGAAAAGTAAAATATTCTTAAATGTAACTATGATAAGCAACAATATAAAATATTAGCTTCCTAAATCGAGGCTGTGAAATGATGGACTCATTACTTACTTATAACATCATAATATAATATTCCGTTCTAAAACTGAAGATCATGATACATAAAAAGGAAACTGTGCGCCTCTTTGCAAAAGATATCACCGGAGACTTGGCCAAAGACCGTCAGGAAGTTATTGTCAATTGGAGGGCTGGGCAGCTGGTATTAGACGAACCCTCCTTCAACGGGGGCAAAGACATTGGCCCGGATCCCTTTACAACTATATTGTCAGGATTGGTGGGCTGTACGTTGACTACATTACGTATGTATATTAACAGAAAAGGTTGGAATATTACAGACATTCATTGCTCGGTAAATATGTTGCAAAAGACAGAACCATTCAAGACTTTTATTTTCAGAACCCTTTCCTTTGGCCAGCCAGTGACAAATGAGCAAAAGGAAAGGTTGCTCTGGATAGCCAGAAATTGCCCAGTTGCCAGATTGTTACAAGGTGAAATCACGATAGACACACTTCTATCCGATAATGCAGCTGTACCTGCCGGAACTGGTAATTATCCTCCATCAGACACGGAGTCCCTTCAAGCAACTGAAAATTATGCTTCGCAAATTTGACTCGGTAGAAAAATCATTAGTGTTCTAAATTCTTTTATATAAGGTGTGACTGCATTTAGGAGCTGATGGCTATGCATGATGGGTAATGTTGTTAATACGAACTCGGCAACCTAGCACCCAATGGTACTTTATTTTATACCTTATGGTATAGATGTATGTGGTCTGTCTTAGAACAGAACGCCTCACTAGTTCATTATAATCTTACAGAATAATATATCCAAGCAGATATTTGAATTGAATTTAAAATGGAGTTTTCAATCAAAGGGTATGTTATCTTTGTTATAGGATAATTGAGAAAGATTGAGGTATGTTTCCCATCATTGGATATACTTTATTTACTTTTCGCCATTATCTTATGAATTCAGTGTTGATTTTCATCGGGAAGTCTACAAATCGTCAGAGATCCTCAGATAAAGAATTAGATCTTAACGCTACGGTTATATTTCTACTCTGACCTACTCGAACCTATCACTAAAGTTATATTTGTTCTTTCTGATTTGCTCCACTAACTTTCTTTAAATTGTTCAAGAACGGATTATCACTTTTGCAAAAATATATTTATAGTTGTTATCGATTTGTTACAAGGAAATTGTTTCTAAGTGGGTGTCTATAAGGTCTTATAGATTCTAGGTTTTTATTTTAATGTCAAAAAAATACTAGTTAATAAAGTTATTGGAAGATGAGTGAACAATTGAAAATAGAATTGGTGAACCCTCAAACAAATGTGTTAGCATTTAGGCTGATACAGCTTAAAGACGACCAGTATTTTAAAAGTTTGAAAAGCTATAATTGTTATAAAATAATCTTGATAAGAAAAGGAAGTGGTAAATTAACCTTTGATATGGCAAAGTATGATTTCTCTGAAAATTGTTTAATCAGATTTCCGATCTATCAGCCATTTCAAATCGAAGCAGATGGTCCAATTGATGGTGTATTATTACAATTCCATCCGGATTTTTTTTGGAACCATAAATACGATATGGAATTAACAAGTAAGCAGGTGCTATTCAAGAGTATCGGTGAAATCCCCTTAATAAAAGTAAGCAAAGAGGAAATGTCTAAATTAATGCATCCACTTGATCATCTTCTCTTAGAACTCAACAATGACTCAATAGGCCGTTATGATATAGCGATCTCCTGGGTGAAAATATTCATGATCTACGCTTCGCGGATAAAAATGGAAAGAGGAATAATACACTCTGAACCCCTCTCGGAGGTGCATTATACTTTTAGGGAATTGGTTAATGCGGTAGAAGAACATTTCCATCACAAGCATCGACCTGCGGATTATGCAAAATTGTTGAACCTTACTGTCAAGACACTCAATCGAATGGCTAATCAGTATTTAGGTAAGACAGTAGGAGATATGATTTCAGATCGCATAATCACCCAAGCTAAGCATGAATTATATTTAAATAACAATCCAATCAAAGGAATTGCTATTGAACTTGGATTCCATGATGTATCTTATTTCAGCCGATTTTTTAAAGCACGGACTACCGTATCTCCGGAACAGTATCGTAAATCATTAAGGGGGAATTCAAATGAAACTGCAGTTTGATTTGTACACATATGATATTTAAGCTGCTGGAATGTATGGGCTTTAGATCAAACTTCACCCCCTAGCTGCCAATATATTCATTACCAAATATTATAAATGTCATAGACTGACCATATTCGTACGTATTCTGGTTAATGTCTCCCTTGTTATTCCAAGATAGGACGCAATTATATATATCGGAATTCGATTGTGCAATTGCGGAAAACAGCGGATAAATTGTCGATACCTTTCTTCTGCTTGGTGACTAAGCATCATATATATTCTGTCACGGGAGCTACTACACTCTTCCGCAATAATTTTAGTATTAAGTATATTGAAATTAGGGATTTCTCTCAATAGACTTTTAAAACTATCTTCCGAAAACTGTATGATCACGGTATCTTCTAATGCATCAATAAAATCATTCGACGGTGTTCCGGATACTAGACTTAAACGATCATTCATCCAATGATTGACTGGTGAAAGAGCAAATATATGCTCATTGCCGTTGTTGTCGATCCGGTATGATCTGAGACAACCACTGCATACAAAAGTGTGATATCTACATACGCAACCCTGACGTAATAAATATTGCCTTTTCTTAATTTGCTTTGATATCGCCAGTGACTTAATCGTTGCAATCTCTTTTTCAGAAAATAAACAATATCTACTGATATAGCTTTCAAATAAACTGAATATATCTTCGGACATTAATAGGAATAACTGGTTACTTTAAGTAATTTTAATATCAAAATTCTAATTGAATGTTATTTCAACAAACCAAAATATCTACGTCTTGATAATTTTTGATCTTCCTGAGATTCAATTTTGACTAATTTATCTCTGTAAAATTAAAGCATATAGTAAGGGTTACAAATGGACAAAAAGGACAATCTGTTGTAAAATCTGCCTGGATTAATTAGAGCTATGAATCAATTTTTGAGAATTAGCCTTTACCAATTCTGATTCAGAGGTTAAGGTGTTTCATTTTTAATTTCACTTATGCAAACTATTAGGGTGTGCCTAAATAAAGCGCGAACGTAAGATTGTTTCATTATGAATATTCAAAAAAGCCCTTATCTTCAGAACATGCTATAAATAAGGTATCCACCCCACGAACTACATCTTGTTTAATTCGATAAAATTTTGTGGGTATAG
>NZ_JBNQGD010000056.1:0-1283 GCF_050436765.1 Arachidicoccus sp.
GAAGAATGGAGTCCAATTTATTCCAACCATATTCAAAGTTTTAACTATTACCACGGATCGTCTGGATACAAATTGATTGGCGTGATTGTACACAGTGGCCCAAAAGACTGTGGATATTACACTTTTTATTTGTTGCGCAACAATCAATGGTCTTTGTATGACAATGGTAAAGTGACGGCTGTTTCAACAGAACAAGTGCCAAGAGAAAAAGCGTACGTGTATTTGTACGAGCAACAATAAATTTAAGCTTCCTGTGTGTTTAAATTTGATTGGTATTTATTGTTTGAGCTTTAGTTAATTGTTCATTTAAAAGGTTTTAGTTGCAAAATCTATTTATTGTGCATATTTGTATAGTGTGCTTTGCCATTTGTTGAGCAAGAGCATAACTTCGATTTGTTTATTTTTCTAACGAGGCCAATTGTTCATTTACGCATTTTTGTTCTTTACACGCAAATAAACAAGTTTTTTGAACAGTAGGCAAGTGCTTATTTGGCAATTTGCTTTGACAAGGGAACATACTTAACTTAAGGCCGGTTTTCGGGGCGGGAATATATTCATTTGATAGCTCTCGCAAAATTAGATCGAGGTTCCTAGATCATTTTAACCTGACTCGCGGTTCCAATAGGTGAAAAATGCAAAAATAAAAAATTTTCCACCAGCCACCGCATAACAACATTTTTTGGGAGCGCATGCGTAGAGCCTGTGTAGTCGAGTGGTTTGTGCGCGCGCCCGCATTCCTTTTTCTCTCAACTTTTGAGCACCAAAAGTCCCTGCAAACTTTTTTGTCAATTTTTCATATTCTGCCTGTTTGGTTGAAGATTCGTTTCTTTATTTGATTTGTTGTGGTTCTTTGATGTGTTTTTAAGGTCGTTTTTAAATTTTTGATTTAATTGCGTGCGTTTTTCGATATGCCCGTTAACGCGGCTGTAGTTATTGGGTTATTGAAGGTGAAATTTCTGGAACAAACGCCCACTAATCCAACACGTGACGAAAAAATTGGCCGATGCTATCTCGCGAATTATTGATCAAAGTGTTGACAGTGAAGATTTTGAATTTGAAGAGCAGGAGTTTTTGGAATTCGGAAAAGAAAAATTTGATGAGGAATGGACAGCGGACGATAATTTTTACGAACCCGGTAGTCTTTTTGATCCTGATTTGGACACTGCTCAAGTGCGTTTTAGTGGTGATTATGTTGACAAAGATACAGTTATCGAGGCAGTAAAATATCGGACACTGAAAAGTGGAAAAATCCAAAAAAGTTGAAAAAAAATTTAAAAAAACCT
>NZ_JBNQGD010000057.1:0-1948 GCF_050436765.1 Arachidicoccus sp.
TAATGAGTCAAAATTGATACCTGCAGCGGCTGGAGGAGCTACTACTTCTTTACAAATATCAACATGGAATTTCTCATATGTAAGACGAGTGGATATTATGCTGGACAATATAGACCAGTCAAATATGTCACAGTCCGACAAAGATCATTGGAGAAGTGTAGGCTATTTTTTCAGGGCATTAAGATATTATGATTTAATTGCGGCTTTTGGAGATGTACCTTGGATTGAACATTCTTTGTCAGATACTTCTGCAAGTGTCTTATATGGCAACAGAACATCCAGAGATACAGTTGCCCAGAATATCTTGAATAATTTGATTTGGGCAGAGAACCACATTAAGCCGTCGGGTGAAGGCGCTAATACAAATACCATTAATCAAAGTTGTGTTCAATTTTTAATATCAAGGTTTGGTCTGTTTGAAGGTACATGGAGAAAATACCATGGTTTAAGCAATGCTAACACTTATCTGCAAGCCTGTGTAACTTATTCCCAAAAATTGATGGTTACATATCCAACCTTGATGTCGAGTTATGACGATGTTTTCAATTCAGAAGACCTAAGTGGCGGAAAACCCGGCATTATCCTGTATAAACAATATGTAAATACTATCTATAACAACCCTCAACTTACGCGTTATACTGGAAGTACTGCATGGAATAGTGAAGTGCCTAAAAGTGCTATTGAAAGTTTTTTATGCACCGATGGAAAGCCAGTGTCTACAAGTGCCGTTTATATGGGAGATGATTCAATGTATGCATCCTTTAAAAATAGAGACAGGCGATTGTATTATGATGTAATTCCTCCATATAGTGTTAAGTTCATCAATCCTGCAATCACAAATCAATCAGGTAATTCCGATAACTTGTGGACTTACGACCAGAATCCCAATTATGCATATTTTATCCATTACATGAACGATTCCATTTCGGGAAATACCAATAAAAAATTGCCTGTTATTTCTCAGACCAATGATATGGCATCCGGTAATGTAATCCCTAATTTCCCTCATTTTTCTTCTTATAATGTAGCTTTGAGCCAATTGCCGACAAATGCTGTTGCTATTTCACAGATGGTAGGTAAATTGGGTTATTTCTTTTGGAAATTTTACAATCGTTTGCCAATGGACGGCAGTTCCAATTATGGCGGAACACAGGATTGCCCGTTGTTTAGGATGGGTGAAGTATTAATAAATTATGCGGAAGCTTCCTTTGAATTAGGGCAGTTTTCACAGAGCATTGCAGATCAAACTATTAATGTTCTCAGGCAAAGAGCGAACCCGACAAATTGGCCTGCCATGAAAATGGTCGTTGCCAATATTAGCGGGAATTTCGATTTGAATAGAGATCCCAGCGTTGACCCTGTATTATGGGAGATTAGAAGAGAAAGGCGAGTTGAGCTATTTGGCGATGGTTTCAGATTCAATGATTTGAAAAGATGGGATAAGGGAACTTATATGAACGACTATCAGCTAGGCGTCAAGATATATGACAAGAATAGGATGTATCCTAATATTAAAATTGGTTCTACGCAGCTTAAAAATGCCAATATTTTGATAGATGGCGGTGGAAATAGCGGCTATGTTAGAAATGAACCTGTACCCATAGGCTGGTTGGATAAATATTATTTGGAGCCTGTGCCAGCGCAAGAAATAGCCATTAATCCGAATTTAACTCAAAATCCTAGTTGGTAAAATATTTAATTAATAGATGCTACTTATTATAATTATTCTTCGAGAGCAGAATGGTTGAACGTATCTTTATTTTAAGTCTAATACAGCGAAGGTAATCTGCAGTTGGTTCGTACTTTGAATTTGTGTTAGCGCCAAATTGCTGATGTCGATGCGGGTAGCTATTTTATAATCCTAATGTTTTTTAAATGAAGAAAATTATTTTGTGCGCTTTGATGGTTGTCACGGGTTTTATGGTCCGTGCGCAAAAACTCAGCATTA
>NZ_JBNQGD010000058.1:0-39358 GCF_050436765.1 Arachidicoccus sp.
TGGAATTTCCAACTGATGGCATCCCAGGGTTACATCATCGTTATCCCCGCAAGACGCGGTATGCCGGGCTTTGGTACGGCTTGGAATGCTGCAGTAAGTAAACATTGGGGCGGACAGGTGATTCAAGATTATCTGGATGCTATTGATAATTTTTCCAAAGAGCCTTTTGTCGATACCGCTCGCAGAGGTTGCGTTGGCGCGAGTTTTGGCGGGTATTCTGTATTTGAGCTGGCAGGTAAACATCAAGGTAGATTCAAAACATTTATTGCCCACGATGGCGTCTTTGATTTTGTAAGCATGACGGGGACAACCGACGAGCTGTGGTTTGAAAAATGGGAAAAAGGCGGTTATTATTGGCAGAAAAATAATAAAGTAGCACAGGCTTCTTATGCTGCATCCCCGACCAATTTTGTAGATAAATGGGATACACCCATCATGATTGTGCAAGGCGGTATTGATTACCGTGTACCCATAGAACAAGGTCAAGGCGCATTTCAAGCAGCGCAACTGCGCGGTCTCAAAAGTAAATTTCTTTATTTCCCCGATGAAAACCATTGGGTATTAAAACCACAAAATGCATTGCTTTGGCAAAGAGAATTCTTTGGTTGGCTGAAAGAGACTTTATAGACAAAGCGAATTTTTTAAGCGCAAATATTAATCCTGATTGCCGCTTATGCGGCAATCTTTGATATAGGAGTTTACTACCCCTTCCTATTAGATGCTTGCTTTCATAGCGTATTTGCCATAAAGAAAACTGCCTCCAAGAGTGCCCAATACAATGGAGCGGACGCCTACAACTGTTGCTTAGTTCTACGGAACTGCCATTTACCGGTAATTTCACCTCTCCCTTAGCGCATTACCCATATTAAACCAGGGGGCTACCTGTTATAAGCTTGATCAAATATTGAACCGTTTAGCTTTGTCACAACATGATCCATACGGAGTTCATCGGGCCAATTGTTCGAAAAAATCATCGATGAAAAAGTAAAGTAACCTTTATCCATCCCAAGAAATATATAGTGGGCATCCCGGCCACCATTCAGCCTATTATCGTACACCGATAGCCTCCTATAGTCAACGACAACTATGGATGGTCAAATGAGGGCAGAGAACAAAATTTACAACAGGGGTGTTCTCCCTAACGGACATTGTGGAGGTAAAGTAAAAACAAACATGCGCCAGGCACACCCAAAGAATAAAAGTCGCAGAGAAACATTTGCTTCAAACTCGGGCTTTGGGCTTTAATAAAAATAGCTTTATTTTGCACAAACAAAAATCCTCCCAATGCTCCCCAGATACAAACGTATTCTTCTAAAATTATCCGGTGAATCTCTAAAAGCTGAAAATAGTGCGGAACCATTTGACCCCAAAATTATAGAACAATATGCCAATGACATTAAGAGCATTACCGATCTTGGCGTACAAGTAGCTGTGGTGATTGGCGCAGGAAATATTTACCGGGGAATGAACGAGGCAGAAAGCGGTATTGAACGCGCGCATGGTGATTATATGGGCATGCTGGCCACCGTTATCAACGGGATGGCGATGCAGGCCATGCTGGAAAAAATTGGCGTATATACCCGTTTGCAAAGTGCACTACAAATGGACCAAGTGGCCGAGCCGTATATTCGCAGAAGGGCCATTAGACATCTGGAAAAAAATCGTGTAGTGATTTTTGGTGCCGGTACAGGAAATCCTTATTTCACAACTGATACAGGTGGGTCGCTTCGTGCCATTGAAATAAAAGCGGATGTAATTTTAAAGGGTACTCGTGTGGATGGCATCTATACTGCTGACCCTGAAAAGGACCCTACTGCGACCAAGTTTGAAAAAATTACTTATAGAGAATGTGTGACAAAAAATTTGAAGATTATGGACATGACTGCCTTTACCTTGTGTGAAGAAAATAAAATGCCCATCATTGTTTTTGATATGAACAAACCCGGCAATTTACGACGCGTGATTGAAGGTTTGAATGTGGGGACATTAGTAAGCGAATAACACATTTTGCTATAATAGAAAAGCGAAGTAAAAATTACTTCGCTTTTTTGTATGCTAGACGGTAAAATTTAAATTTTAGCCATTAGAAATAATCAAATTTTGATCTTTGCTTTCGAGTAAAGAGAAGCCCATTAAGAACTCATCGACTTTTCTTGCACATTCACGACCTTCACTTATTGCCCATACCACGAGTGATTGTCCACGGCGCATATCTCCACATGCGAACACTTTGGCAATATTGGTATCGAAATCTTTTTCAGTCGCCTTTACATTTCCGCGTTCGTCGAGCTCCACACCTAATTCATCAATCAAACCATGATGCTGCGGATGCACAAACCCCATCGCCAATAATGCCAACTCACAAGGCATTTCACGTTCACTACCTTCCACTTCTAAAAATTGTGCAGGACGGCCATCTTTTACTTTCCATTCTAAATCCACTACCTTCAATGCTTTCAGATTACCATTCTTATCTGCTACAAATTCTTTGGTAGCTATTGCCCAATGGCGATTCGCACCTTCTTCATGAGAGGAAGTAGTTTTTAAAATCATCGGATAAGTAGGCCAAGGCATAAATTCTGTTCTGTCTTTTGGCGGTACAGGCATTAATTCAAATTGCGTAACAGATTTCGCTTTTTGTCTATTGGACGTACCAACACAATCGCTACCCGTATCTCCACCTCCTATCACAATTACATTTTTTCCTGTTGCCAATATTTCTTCAGCCAGAATATTACTTTCTATTTCGGGAAGCGCATGCGGGTCTTTGCCTGCATTGCGTTTGTTCTGTTGCTTCAAAAATTGCATGGCAAAATAAGTCCCTTTTAATTCCCTGCCGCGCACAGGTAAATCACGTGGTTCTGTAGAGCCACCGGCTAAAACGACGGCATTATATTCACGCAAAATATCATTGAGCTTCACGTTTACACCTACATTCGCATTAAATTTGAAGATCACTCCTTCTTCTTTCATCACGTCTACTCTACGGTCGATCACATATTTCTCCAATTTGAAATCAGGAATACCATACCGAACTAGGCCACCGGGCGCATCATCACGCTCAAAAACGGTTACCAGATGCCCGGCCAAATTTAACTGCGTAGCTGCGGCCAAACCTGCGGGGCCTGATCCAATCACGGCAACTTTTTTCCCTGTGCGAACAATTGCTGTACGCGGTTTTACAAGCCCAAGTTCAAAGGCCTTTTCAATAATATGTTTCTCAATTTCTTCAATAACAATCGGGGGCTGATTGATACCCAACACACAAGCAGATTCACAGGGAGCCGGACAAATGCGACCCGTAAATTCCGGAAAATTATTGGTGGATGATAATATTTCGTAAGCTTCCTTCCACTCCTTTCGATAAACAGCATCGTTGAATTCAGGTATCACATTTCCTAAAGGGCAGCCGTTATGACAAAAAGGAACGCCACAGTTCATGCATCTTGCAGCCTGCTCATTCAGTTTTTCCGGTTCATATAAAAGTTCAAATTCTTTATAATCTTTTACACGTTCCTCGGCCGATTTCTTCTCGGGAAGCTCGCGTGTATGCTCTAAGAAACCTGTTATTTTTCCCATCTTTTCATTTATGATTTATGATTGGTGATCTTTCATTTTTAAAAGGGTACCCTATTGATGCATTATTAAAAATGGCTAATCTACCTTCTGCATTAAACTTTAAATTTTCATTCTTTATAAAACAATTCATCCAATTGTTCTGCCTTTCTAAAAGGTTACGCAAATAATAGCTAATGGCTAATTACTAATTTTTCTTTATTCGCCATCAGCACTTTTTTATAGTCGCGCGGCATTACTTTTACAAAATTCTTTAATTGACTTTCCCAATCACTTATAATAAATTTAGCTACATTACTATTGGTGTAACGGTAATGATTCGCAATCATTAATTTTAAAAGAGCAACATCATCCTTTTCCAAACCTTCTAGATCCGCCATTTCGTTGTTGAATAATTTCTCGAACTGGTTGTCTACATCATATACAAAAGCAATACCACCACTCATACCCGCTGCGAAGTTGCGACCTGTGTTCCCCAATATTACGGCAACCCCACCAGTCATATATTCGCAACCGTGATCGCCAACACCCTCTACAACCACTTTTGCACCTGAGTTACGTACACAAAAACGTTCGCCAGCTTTCCCGCGGATATAAGCCTCTCCCGAAGTTGCCCCAATGAATGCAGTATTACCAATGATTATATTTTCTTCTGCAACAAATGTTGATTTTTTGTTTGGATAAGCAATCAACTTCGCACCACTCAAACCTTTCCCAAAATAATCGTTGGCATCGCCTTCTAATTCCATTGTAACACCCTTGGTATTAAATGCCGCAAAGCTCTGACCGGCTGTTCCAATAAACTTCAAATGGATGGTATCCTCCGGCAAACCTTCTGCTTTATACTTTTTAGATATTTCATTGGACAAAATGGTACCTACGGTTCTGTCAATATTTCTAATATCGAAAGACCCAGAAACTTTTTGTTGCTTTTCTAAAGCAGGCTTTGCCATATCCAGTATCTGCCAGTCAAGTACTGCCTCTAAATTATGATCCTGTGTTTCGTTGTTGAATAAATTCACATCTTCAGCTGCAGGCTCTTTATACAGTATGGGAGATAAGTCCAATTTTTCAAATTTCCAGTGATGAATGTTGTCACGCATTTGCAAACAATCTACCTGACCTACCATTTCATTCACAGTACGGAAACCGAGCTCCGCCATTATTTCACGTAAATCCTGCACTAAAAATTTAAAGAAATTTACTACGTGATCCGGATTGCCGGTAAAGCGTTTGCGCAATGTTTCATCTTGCGTAGCCACACCAACGGGACAAGTATTTAGATGGCATTTACGCATCATAATACAACCTTCCACTATTAAGGCAGCCGTTGCAACACCCCATTCTTCGGCACCTAATAAAGCAGCAATGGCAATATCGCGCCCAGTCTTCATTTGACCATCGGCCTGCACTACTACCCTACTACGCAACTTATTTTTCACCAATGTTTGATGAGTTTCTGCCAGTCCTAATTCCCATGGCAATCCTGCATGTTTAATGGAACTAAGCGGCGATGCACCCGTACCGCCATCCCAGCCCGAAATAAGGATAACGTCTGCTTTCGCCTTGGCCACACCTGCTGCAATTGTACCTACACCTGCTTTGGAAACCAGTTTTACATTAATTCTTGCTGCACGGTTCGCGTTTTTTAAATCGTAAATTAACTGCGCCAAATCTTCAATCGAATAAATATCGTGATGTGGTGGTGGTGAAATCAAACCCACGCCAGGGGTAGAATGTCTAACACGACCAATCCAATCATCTACTTTATGACCAGGTAATTGGCCACCTTCGCCGGGCTTTGCTCCCTGAGCCATTTTGATTTGAAGTTCATCTGCTTCAGAAAGGTATTGACTTGTAACACCGAATCTGGCAGATGCCACTTGTTTGATAGCCGAACGCATAGAGTCACCATTGGCCAATGGTGTATATCGAATAGAATCCTCCCCACCTTCACCGGTATTGCTTTTACCGCCAAGGCGGTTCATAGCAATAGCAAGTGTCGTATGCGCTTCCCAAGAGATAGAACCAAAGCTCATAGCACCCGTCGCGAAACGTCTAAAGATATTTTCTGCCGGTTCCACTTCCTCAATAGAAATAGACGGACGATTTGGGCTTAACGAGAACAAGCTTCTAAGCGTTACCGCTTTCTTGCCCTGGTCGTTAATAAGCTTTGCATATTTTTTATAAATGTTGTAGTCATTCATCCGAGTACTATACTGCAAAAGATGAATAGTTTGCGGATTGAACAAATGTGTCTCACCTTTACGCTTCCATTGGTATACACCTCCTTCTGATAAACGATCGACAGGAATAGTGATTCTGCTAAAGGCAAATTGGTGTTTAAATAGGGCTTCTTTCGCAATTTCATCCAGACCTAAACCTTCGATGCGGGAAGTAGCGCCGGTGAAATATCTTTCAACCACTAGTTTATTTAATCCGATTATTTCAAATATCTGTGCGCCTTGGTATGATTGCAATGTAGAGATCCCCATTTTTGAAAACACTTTGTATAACCCTTCACACACCGCTTTGATATAATTGCTCTTTAATTTATCTACAGAATAATCTGACTCGATCTTCCCCGTCAATTTTAAAGAACGAATCGTGGATAAAGCCAAGTATGGATTGATAGCCGTAGCGCCGAAACCAATAAGACAAGCAAAGTGATGTGTTTCCCAGATATCACCGGCTTCCACTACCAGGGCTACTTTGCCACGCAATTGTTTCCTTATCAAATGATGATGTACTGCGGACAGTGCCAGCAAGGAGGGAATAGCTGCGTGTTCACTATCAATCGCACGATCAGTCAAAATGATTACTTCAAATCCATCATTAACTGCATCTACCGAATAGCGGCAAAGTCTGTCTATACCGGCTTGTAGAGCACCGGGCTTACCGCTCGCGCGGAAATAAGTTTGCAAAGATTTTGCTTGGAAACTACCCGTATCTATTGAACGGAGTTTTTCCAATTCCTGATTCGTTAAAATAGGGTTATTCAATCCAACCGTATGACAATACTGGGGTTCTTCTTTTAAAATATTGCCGGAAGATCCCAAATAAGTAGCCAAAGACATCACCATTCTTTCACGGATAGGATCAATCGGCGGATTGGTAACTTGTGCAAATAACTGTTTGAAATAACTGCTCAAATGCTGAGGTTCATCACTCAATACCGCCAAAGGTGTATCGCTGCCCATAGCTCCAATAGGTTCTTTTCCACCTAACGCCATAGGGGTAATAATATCAGTAATATCTTCCTGAGAATAACCAAATGCTTTTTGATATTGAAATACCTGACTATCTTCCAAATGCGTAAACATAACGCGCGGCTCAGATAATTCTTCTAATCTTATTTTATATTTATTCAACCATTCACCATAGGGCTTCTGTGAACAAATTTTATTTTTTAATTCTTCGTCACTAATAATGCGACCTTGTTCCATATCCACGACAAACATCTTACCGGGCTGTAACCTACCATTTTGAATAATTGTCGCAGGATCTACCGGTAGCGCACCTGTTTCGGACGCCATGATTACCCTATCATCGTTGGTTAAACAATAACGAGAAGGACGTAATCCATTTCTATCCAATGTAGCGCCAATAATTTTTCCATCTGTAAACGAAATAGTGGCCGGGCCATCCCAAGGTTCCATCAAACAAGCATGATACTCATAAAAAGCTTTCTTCACAGGATCCATCAAATCGTTGCCATCCCAAGCTTCCGGAATCAACATCATCATTACGTGTGGCAAAGAACGGCCGGTCATTGTAAGTAACTCTACCATATTATCCAAACAAGCAGAATCCGACTGAACACCACTTACCACCGGCAATATCATGTCCATTTCTTCGTCTGTGAAATAGTCACTGACAAAATCACCCTCACTAGCTTTTAGCCAGTTTAAGTTTCCTTGTAAAGTATTAATTTCACCATTGTGTGCAATAAAACGGAAAGGTTGTGCTAGTCTCCAAGACGGGAAAGTATTAGTAGCAAAACGAGAATGTATAAGGGCAAAAGCCGACACAACTCTTTTATTGCGTAGATCGCTAAAATATTCGCGCACCTGCGCACTTGTTAGCTGACCTTTATATATAACAGTTTTATAGGAAAGAGAGGCTATATAAAAACCTACTGCATCTTTCTTTACGGTACTTGATATTGTATGAACAGCATAATTGCGCAATACAAATAGTTTTCTCTCAAAAACCTCCGGATCGGTAATATGATCAGGACAAGCAATAAACACATGCTCCATTTCTGGTTCGACAGACAAAGCAGTGGGTCCAATCGTAGCGGTATTTACAGGAACTTTGCGGTAAGTAATAATTTCCAACCCGAGCGTTTCCACTGCGCGATTGAATATTTCGCGACACTCTTCACGCAAGCGGATTTCATTTGGGAAAAATAATACACCAACGCCGTAACGGCTGAATGCAGGGAGATGCACGCCCATTTTCAAACATTCTTCAAAGAAAAATTCATGTGGCGTCTGAATCATAATACCTGCACCATCACCCGTATTTTGCTCACTTCCACTAGCTCCACGATGCTCCATATTTTCTAATATAGTCAATGCATCAGCAATATTTTGATGCGACTTCCTGCCTTTGATGTTCGCTACAAAGCCTACACCACAAGCATCATGCTCAAAAGCAGCATCGTACAAACCTTGTTTAGTTTTTGATTCTAACATAATCACAATTCAATCATTAATTAAAAAATTACCCAACACGGATTGGCACTAAATTAAAAAATAATTTTGATTCAAAACAATCTTTTTTTAAAAAAAATTATTAAATGATTAAACTAATGTTCGTTATCAATCAAATTATTTAGATAATTTCTATCATAATAACAATAACCTTGAAAAATATCTATTATGCTATGATTTTTCTGTATTAATAATTTAAAAACAAAAAGCAATTCTTTCTGAATTTAGTCCTCTTTTGGCAATATTGTCATCCTTTCAATTGGTTACTAAATGCGCATAAAAGCCCAGACGCTCTTCTACGAAAACGTTTGCTCTTTAACAAAAAACTACCTCTAAATATTTTAAATTTGCCGCAATCTTAATATATAAGTACAATGATTAAAATTGCAATAGCTAAAGGGGATGGAATTGGACCTGAAATAATGGAAGCGGTCCTAAAAATATTTGACGCTGCCAAGGTCCCACTCGAATATCAGTTTGTGGAAATGGGGAAATGGGTATTTGACAAAGGATTTAACAATGGTATGACACCCGATGCGAAAAATACAATTGAGACATTGGGCATATTATTCAAAGGTCCGATGGAAACGCCTAAGGGGAAGGGCGTAAAAAGCATCAATGTAACAGCAAGAAAAACCTGGAACACTTATGCTAATAAAAGAGCTTTCCAAACCCTGCATGGCGTAGACACCGTTTTTAGTGAAGCAGGTATTTCCATTGACTTAACAGTGGTTCGAGAAAATATTGAAGACACCTATGGAGGCATCGAGCATATGCTGACCAGCGATGTGGCAATTAGCAGAAGAATTATTTCAAAACCAGGAAGCGAACAAGTTATCCGTTACGCATTTGAAATAGCAAAACAAAAATCTGCAAAACGCATCAGCTGCGCACATAAAGCCAACATCATGAAGCTTACCGACGGCATTTTTCTGAATACTTTTTACGAAATCGCCAAAGAGTATCCTGAATTAAAAGCAGATGACATTATTGTCGATGATCTTTGCATGAAATTAGTCACACATCCCGAAATTTTTGATGTACTGGTACTCACGAATTTGCAAGGCGATATTATAAGTGACCTTTGCGCAGGACTTGTGGGAGGCCTGGGCTTTGCACCATCAGCAAACATCGGTGATGACATCTGTATCTTTGAAGCCGTACACGGAACAGCACCGGACATTGCCGGTAGAAATATTGCCAACCCTACTGCACTATTACTAAGTGGCATCGCCATGCTCAATCATTTAGGCCTTACAGCTAGTGCGGCCACCATAGAAAACGCGCTGCTTTACACCTTGGAAAACGGTAACCATACCGGAGACTTCGGCAACAAATCTATTCCTTCACTCAACACAACAGCATTTGCAGATGTTATCATTCGCAACTTTGGTAAAGTACCCAAAACAAATAGTAAAAAAGTGACCGTCGATCATCCAAAGCAACAATTTGTTGCCAAATTGAATGAAAATCTGATGATGGAAACTGTCAACGCTCCTAAAGAAAGCATTGCAGGTGTAGACTTTTTTATTCAGTGCGACAGGCAACCAAATGAAGTAGCTAAAATTGCTGAAATGTATAATAGCGATAGATATAAATTGATAAATATCAGCAACCGCGGCACACAAGTTTGGCCGGCAGGCTCTATGTACACCAATTTGGTAAATCAATATACTATCCGTTTTGAAAGTAATGATAACCTGGGCCTTTCACAGCAAGAAATAGTCGAACTCTATGCAAAAGTTATCAAAGATTTTAAAGTCTGCTCTGTAGAAACTTTGCTTTTACTAGACGGCAATAAGGCTTATAGCTTAGCACAAGGCCAATAACCTTAAGCCGGTTTTCATAATTTAGTATCATTCATTTTAAATTTAAATAAGAAACAATGCCATTATCCAAACTTTTTAAAGGGAGTATAGCCGTAGTTTTCGCATCGTCATTGTTCTGTGGCGGCGTTTTTGCGCAAAAACAGGATTGCGCGAATGTACCACTGGCTGGCAATGCTTATATCGTTCAAGGTACCGAAAATGGTGCAAGGATCAGTCAGCGTGGCCTTAACAATTGGACGAACGGGCAAACGACCACAGATATATTTTTCTATATAAAGAAGCCTGTTAAAGTTTCTATCGCATTGATTTGTGCATCACCTGACGGACAAAGTACTTTCTCGGCAAAAATAATGGGAAAAAGATACCTTGTAAACACTAAAGCAGGGAGCACCGACACGCTAAAAATAGCAGAATTAGATATTGCCAAACCAGGTTACGTTCAACTTGAAATTCAAGGAGTAAAAAAAGAAGGGCACAGCTTTGGCAACCTGTCCGCTGTATTGTTGCAAGGCAGTAAAATAACACAAAACCTCGCTTATGTGGCAGATGCAAAAGATTTCTATTTCGGAAGAAGAGGCCCATCGGTACACTGGAACTTTGTTATCCCGGAAAAAATAAAGAATCAAGTTGAATATTTCTACAACGAAATATATGTGCCCAAAGGCAATGATGTAGTGGGGTCTTATTTTGAGGCGGATGGATTTTCTTTTGGCTATTTTGGCATGCAAGTAAACAGTCCCACCGAAAGGCATATACTTTTTTCGGTATGGAGTCCTTTTAAAACCAATACGCCGGGCGAGATACCTGAAGGCCAAAAGATTAAGCTAATTAAAAAAGGTAAAAACGTACATGGCGGTGAATTTGGTGGAGAGGGCTCAGGGGGTCAAAGCCGTTTGGAGTACAACTGGAAGCCGGCTACACATTATGCGTTTTTACTAAAGGCAGAACCGGACAGCATACATAACACAACAACTTTTACCGCATATTTTAAAGAAGTAAGTGCAGAGAACTGGTTACTGATAGCAAGTTTTCAGCGACCGCAAACCAATACATCCTTAAAGGATCTATACTCTTTTTTAGAAAACTTTAGCCCGGATATGGGTAATATTCAAAGACGTGGCTATTATACAAATCAATGGGTGCGCACCTTTTCCGGCAAATGGACGCCTATTGACCAAGCATCTTTTACAACTGATGCTACAGGAAATGCCGGCATCCGCATGGATTATGGCGGAGGTGTAGCCAACGGTGATTTTTATTTAGAAAATTGCGGATTCTTCAGCCCTGGTGGAGAAAACTACCGGCGCAAAACGTTTACCCGGGACACGAATAACAAACTTCCGCCAAAAATAGATTTTGATAAATTACCCTAGTTGGTACTCTCAACAAAAATCCGTTTAAGACAGGTTGCTTAAACGGATTTTTTTTATGCACATGACGCGTTACCTATTCAAAGTCGGCGCCACTTACTCCTTGGTTTATTTTTACAGCATCGGTTTTCATTTCAAGATTCTGGCCTCCGTTTGAAGCAGTAATTGCGATTGATTGTAAAAATGGGAGATAAATATCATCCACTTTTTTATAATCGTCAAAGCTGGAAACTATAGACATCTGTTGTCCATTTGCTTCAGAACTCATGGCAACCTGCAGCAAATAACCGGTTTTTACATCATAAAACTCCGTAGTCTTCTGTCCAGAAGGACCTGTTACAGCAATTTCATAAGCGTCTTTATCATTTACTTTTGTCAGGCCTTTCATGGTTAGTTTATAAGTACCATCATTGTATGCAAGCTGATTAAATAAACTTTTCTGGTCCGTATATTTTGCCAATTGCTCCTTATTCATTTCGGTCGTATTGCCCATTTGTTTCTGATAACCTTTTGTGCCGTCAAAAACAGTTTTACTCACCTCATTGCCATTCATAGTCATCACTAAAAATTGTTTATTGGGCGACATTCTTTTTTCAACAAATGGTATGGACATGCCCTGAACACCCATTGAACCATTGACCAGAAGCGTATGTACTTTTTTAAGGTTTTCTACCCCACCAATTGCGTTTATGTATTTATCAATAACATCTTTCGTACTTACATCGGCAACTTTGCCTGGCGTTTCTGCCGCCACAGGATTAGCATCTTTATCATAAAGCTTAACCGGATAACCCATCGCCTTAAGTCCAGGCAAGATGTCTTCTGCTTTTCCGGTAATCACCACACGGCTATTGTCATAATTAAAATACTTTTTCGCAACACGCATAACGTCTGCGGCTGTAACAGCATTTATCTTTTGCAAATAAGTACGGTAATAATCTTTAGGCAAATTATGGACTAATATATCCCTTGCAAAACTGGCAATCCGAGCCGGATTTTCTGTTCCAATGGCAAAATTGCCGTTGTATTCCGCCTTTACATTATTGAGTAATTCTTCACTTACAGGCTCCGTACGAATCTTCTTAATATTATCGAAAAATAATGCCAAAGCACTATCAGTCACCGCATTCCTGACCGAGGCAGAAGCTCGAAAACTCGTTTGATAATTCCCACCGAAAATAGAAGAATAAGCGCCATAGGTATAAGCATGCTTTTCTCTTATGTCTTTAAATAAATAGGCGTCTGATCCACCACCTAAGATTTGATTGGCCAGTAGCACCGCAAAATAATCATCACTACTCAAAGGAAGTGAAACGACATTGGTGACGTTTATCACGGACTGCACTGCATTAGGCATATTCACCACATCAATCTCTGTTTTAGCGGGATTGGAAGCATCGGCAATGGTGGGCAAAGTAATATTTTCCCCTTTCCAATTACCAAAGTATTTTTCGGCCAGTTTCTTTGCCGCTTCTGGTTTGATATCGCCAACAATTGTAAGATAACCATTAGAAGGAGTTATGTATTTTTGATACATATTTTTTACATCAGATAATGTTATATTGGACACAGTTTGTTGTGTTTCAAATTCTCCCAGTGGGCTACTCTTGCCAAACAATAATGCTCCTGTAACATTGGAAGCAATAGCTGCTACGCTTTTATCACTGGCTTTTAGGCCATTTATTTCCTGGGCTTTAAGTTTATCAAAATCCGCTTCTTTAAGAGCCGGATTTTGTATCGCCTGGGCCATCAACATTAGACCTTTATCGAAATATCTGTCTAATGCAGCAACGGACCCACCCTGACTATTTAAACTAAGATTGGTTCCGTCTTGTTCAACCGCTTCATCAAAAGCAGCTTTGTCCATTGACGTAGTCCCTTGATTTAACATCCCGCCCATCAAGCCCATTACACCTGCTTTGTCGCCTTCTTTGATCGGACCTGAATTGATATAATAAGTAGCGGAAACAGAAGGCACTTTGTGATTCTCCACAACCAATACAGTAACTCCGTTATCTAGCTTATAGATTGACGGATCTTCTAATTTAATAACTGGTGCAGGTCCCGGTTTTGGAGGGTGGCTCCTGTCAATCTTTTGTGCATAGCCGTTTGATAGTAACATCCCGGCAACGGCTAATAATAATATTTTTCGCATAATGAATTTCAATTTAATAGTAATTTCAAATGATTTTGGAAGTATATTATTTGGTTGTAGGCAAATAATATAATACCAAGCGTTGATTAGGGTTAAGATATTTACGTGCGATATCTCTTATCTGTTCCCTGGTAACAGAGCGAATATCTTCTAACCGTTCATTAATATGATTGGTATTTTTATTAAAGAATGTATAACTATTCGCTAAACTCTGCGCAACACCCAGATCTTTGGTGTTTGCATTTACAAAATCCATTTCAGCCTGATTAAGTAGTTTTTTATAATCTGATTCGCTAATTAAATTGGTTTGCAAATCCACAATATTCGCATCAATATCGTGCAACAGGCTGTCTAACGATACATTATTATTGGGTAACGCAAAGTTGAGATAGGCTCCATAATCTTCTAATGCATAATTAAACGAAGCTACTTGCAATGCTGTTTTCTTTTCATCAACCAGTTCTTTGTTCAAACGAGAACTAGCTCCGCCGGAAAGTACAGAAGAAATAAGATCTAATACAACAGCATCTTTTGAATTCTCTGCTGGCGTACGGTAAGCTGTTACGATTGCGGGTAGTTGAATATTTGCATCATAGGCCGTATCGATAATTTCCTTTGTAATAGGATCTTCTTTTACCGTGGGCTGGATGACGGGATTGCCTTTCGGGATTTCACTAAAGTAAGATTTGATCCATTGTTTGGCGTCATCAATGTTAATGTCGCCCGCAATACTTAAAACCGCATTATTGGGGGCATAGAACTTTTTAAAGAATGCCAGGAACTCACTCAATTTGGCCTTATTTATGTCATCCATGGAGCCAATAGGTGCCCAATGATAAGGATGTTTAATAAACAAATCTTTAAATACAGATTCAATTAAATGTCCGTAAGGCTGATTATCAATACGCATTCTTTTCTCTTCTTTCACCACCTCTCTTTGTGTATTGACACCGATCTGATTAATTACAGGATGCATCATTCTTTCACTCTCCAACCAAAGACCCAATTTTAATTGATTAGACGGAAATACTTCATAATAAAAAGTACGGTCCTGGGTCGTATTGGCATTATTTTGGCCGCCATTCGCCGCCACTATTTTCATAAATTCTCCGCGCTTTATATTTTGAGTCCCTTCAAAAAGCAAGTGTTCAAAAAAGTGCGCAAAACCAGTTAGTCCAGGCGTCTCATTTTTAGAACCTACATGATACATTACAGAAACGGCGACTACAGGAGCAGATTTATCTTGGTGTAAAATCACATGTAAGCCATTGTCTAAATTGTACTCGGTAAACTTTACTTTTTGTGCCAATGCCGAAGTAGAAATGGCAAACGCACCAGCAATCAAAAAGGCAAGCTTTTGCTGAAATTGCATAGAATATTTGTTTAGTTAATTAATGTAGAAGCAAAGTACGATTATTCTGTTAAAGAGAAAATCCGCCCCCCTTTTATTATTTATGAATGGAGGCAAATAAGGATAAAAGGAAATTCCTTTCTTTTCTGATGAAAAGATAAAATCCTTTTGCAGAAAAGATCAAATTTTTCAAATACATTCCTAGTGGATCCTCATGGCAAAAGGCTGAGACTTTATCCTAAAAGCCCTGCATAGGTAAATCACCTTACTGCACTGGCATATTTTGTAGACTGCACCTAAACTTATTAGGGCAAAATTATAAACCCAAAAGAAGTAAAAATAAAAAAGGCTTCTACGCCGGTTACAGTGTAAAAACCTTTTTTGGTAATATTCAAAGAAAGGAAGGCCTAAGCACTGCAAGCTTCACAACTTCCATCCAGGGGACAAGCACCTCCGGTAAGAGCATTTAAATCCGTGTTTGCAGCCGGTGCATCTATCGCAGGCATCGGTATATCTTCTTGATTCACTATAGGTGCGACTTGTTCTTCCGCTTGTTTTTTTACAGTAAACTGTACGGCCTGAGATGCTGCCTGTGTACGCAAATAATACATACCTGTTTTCAAGCCCTTCTTCCAAGCATAAAAATGCATGCTGGTAAGTTTAGCTTTTGTAGGCGATTGCACGAAAAGATTAAGAGATTGGGATTGACAAATATAAGCTCCACGATCAGCGGCCATATCAATCAACGTACGTTGTTTAATCTCCCAAACAGTTTTATACAACTCCTTTATATCATCCGGTATTTCAGCGATATTTTGAATAGAGCCATTGGAGGACATAATTTTATTTTTCATTCCTTCATTCCATAAGCCTAAGTCCACCAGATCTTTCAACAAAAATTTGTTGACAATTACAAACTCGCCAGACAAGACCCTGCGCACATACAGGTTAGAAGTAAATGGTTCAAAACATTCATTATTTCCCAAAATCTGAGAAGTAGAGGCGGTCGGCATCGGTGCCACCAATAAAGAGTTTCTTACACCATGTATTTTAATTTCCGCTTGTAAGGCTTGCCAATCCCAACGATTGGAGGGAATAACATTCCAAAAATCAAATTGAAACATTCCGCGTGACAAAGGAGAACCTTCAAAAGTTTCGTAAGCACCTTCTTCTATCGCTAAATCTTTGGAGGCAGTCATTGCCGCGAAATAAATCGTTTCGGAGATTTCTTTATTTAATTTTTTGGCGTCTTCACTTTCAAACGGATAACGCATTTTCACAAAAGTATCTGCTAGTCCTTGCACCCCCAATCCTATTGGACGATGACGCAAATTACTTTTTTGCGCTTCATAAACAGGATAGTAGTTTCTGTCTATAATCCTATTTAAATTAATAGTAGCCTGATAAGTTACTTCGTATAATTTTTGATGATCATACACACCGTCAATGACAAAACGTGGTAAGGCAATAGAAGCCAGATTACATACAGCGATTTCATCCGGCGACGAATATTCTATAATCTCTGTGCACAAGTTAGAACTCTTGATAGTCCCTAAATGTTGTTGATTCGATTTACGATTCGCAGCATCTTTATATAACAGATAAGGTGTTCCGGTTTCTATCTGTGCGTCCAAAATAGCAAACCAAAGTTCCTGTGCCTTGATCGTTTTGCGCGCTTTACCTTGTGCTTCATAGGAAGTATAAAGTTTTTCAAAATCCTCGCCCCAGGTGTCGGCCAATCCGGGACATTCATGTGGGCACATCAAACTCCAGTCTCCATTTTCCTCTACTCTCTGCATAAATAAGTCCGAAATCCACAACGCATAAAACAAGTCACGTGCGCGCATTTCTTCTTTCCCATGATTTTTTCTAAGATCCAAAAACTCAAATACATCGGCATGCCATGGTTCTAAATAAATGGCAAAGGCGCCTTTGCGTTTTCCACCTCCTTGATCTACATATCGAGCAGTATCATTGAACACCCGCAACATCGGGATAATACCATTACTCGTGCCATTTGTGCCACTTATATAAGAACCCGTTGCACGAATATTATGAATGCTCAAACCTATACCACCAGCAGATTGCGATATCTTGGCTGTTTGCTTCAGCGTATCGTAAATACCTTCTATACTGTCACCTTTCATGGTTAAAAGAAAGCAGGAAGACATTTGTGGTTTTGGCGTGCCTGCATTGAACAAAGTAGGGGTAGCATGCGTAAACCATCTTTCAGAAAGCAAATGGTAGGTTTTTATTACCTGTTCAATATCATCGTGGTGAATGCCCACAGCGACACGCATATACATGTGTTGGGGACGTTCAGCAATTTTCCCTTCCAAACGAAGTAAATACGACCGTTCAAGTGTTTTAAACCCAAAATAATCAAAGGCAAAATCACGATCGTAAATAATAGTAGAGTCTAATAAAGAAGCATTGTCCTTTACAACCTTATATACATCTTCGTCAATTAACGGACTATGTAAACCTGTTTTAGGCTCTACATATTCGTACAGTTTTTTTATCGTCGCAGAGAACGATTTAATGGTGTTTTTATGCAGGTTACTCACCGCAATCCTGGATGCAAGTAAACTGTAATCAGGGTGCAATACACTCAAGGATGCTGCTGTTTCTGCCGCAAGATTATCAAGTTCTGTCGTCGTAACCCCGTCGAACAACCCCTCTATCACCTTCATTGCTACTTTTGTAGAATCTACAAACGTCGCATTCAGGCCATAACAAAGTTTTTCGACGCGTGCGGTAATCTTGTCAAATTTCACCGCCTCCTGTTTGCCACTTCTTTTTATTACAAACATATTTTTATGTATTTATGAATTAAAATATTTTTTTTAAAAATCTTCTTCAGTAGAAAATACGTCAAAACCCTCCGCACTACTTACGCCAGATTTCTGATAATCTCCTACTCTCTTTTCAAAGAAATTGGTTTTGCCTTGCAGAGAAATCATTTCCATAAAATCGAAAGGGTTGGAAACATTATACACTGCTTTGTGTCCCAATTCCGTTATCCAACGGTCTGCAACAAATTCAATATATTGCTTCATTAAGTCTGCATTCATTCCAATTAATCTCACCGGCAATGCTTCCGTAATAAATTCCTTTTCTATTGCCACCGCATCTGTTATAATTTTTGTAACTGCCTCTTCAGACAATTTATTTTTCAGCATTGAATATAGCAAACAAGCGAACTCACAATGCAACCCTTCGTCACGACTGATAAGTTCGTTGGAAAAGGTCAGCCCGGGCATTAAACCACGCTTTTTCAACCAGAAAATAGAACAGAAACTGCCACTAAAGAAAATACCTTCCACAGCCGCAAACGCCACCAAACGCTCTGCAAATGACCCATTTTCAATCCAACGCAATGCCCATTCTGCCTTTTGTTTGACTGCAGGAATCGTTTCAATTGCGTGAAAGAAATCGTTTTTTTGTTTGGGGTCTTTAATATACGTATCAATTAATAATGCATAGGTTTCAGAATGAATATTCTCCATCATTATTTGAAACCCATAAAAACAACGCGCTTCGGGCAATTGAACCTCGCTCATAAAATTAACCGCAAGGTTTTCATTGACAATACCATCGCTAGCTGCGAAAAAAGCTAATACATGGGAAATAAAATGACGTTCGCCTTCGTTCATTTTTTCATTCCAGTCTTTTAAATCTGAACCCAAATCTATCTCTTCGGCCGTCCAGAAACTCGCCTCATGCTGTTTATACTTTTCCCAGATTTTTGGGTAATTAATAGGTAGAATAACAAAACGGTCTTTATTTTCCCTCAATAGGATCTCTTCTTCCATACAAAATATTTTTAGATATACTTAAAAAATGTTAGCCAAATTAATCGTGCAAACCTTATCCTTACTTCGTTGACAAAACACCCCAAAACTCTCTAGGTGTTCTATATGAATAAATTTTTCTTAAGGAATAATCAAAAAGGATTGCGACATCGAATCACAGTGCAAGTTTACAACCCGTGCACGTAAAACAAGACTATACTTTTGAACACAATGTGGATAGTTTTTTCAAAAAAGTCTGTAAGCTTTTGACATCAAGCTTTTGCCGTATTAGAGATGATTTATGCAGGTGGTTGGGAAAAATATTTTTGCCCTTTTAGGTATTTTTCCGTACATGTTTAACACGTTAGTTTTGGTGAGCTATACAATTTTTATCGGTCCAGGTCTCTGTGCGCAAGTGCAGCCACTATACACCTGCTTTCGATGGCATTTTCGCAGTCGTCTTATGGCATGTAATATATAACACATAAAGAGGTTTATGGTAAATAATACTGCAATACTATTTGGCAATTTCTATTTTAACTTTCTTATTCTTGATGCGTTGGTCCTTTATCAAACGAAGTGCATTGGACGATTTTAACCTGTTGACAGCAACAAAAGAATGAAAATCTTTCACCTCAATTAAGCCTATATCCTCTTTTTTCAATTCGGCCTTTTGCGATAAGAAACCTACAATATCTATTTTGTTGACTTTATCTTTTTTCCCAGCGGCGATAAAAAAAGTAACCCACTTTGTCTTTTCGGGCAGGACCACTTTTGCCGGCAATTCAATCTCTTCAATGTCCTGATCCACATAGGGGGGCAAATATTCGGTTGACGATAGAAATAAAACCACAGTTCCGCTTGCCTCCATTCTTGCAGTACGGCCATTGCGGTGTGTATATATGTCCTGGGTTTGAGGCAACTGATAGTGAATAATGTATCGAATATTAGGAATATCTAAGCCTCTTGCGGCAAGATCGGTCGTCACTAAAATATTTACGGTACCATTTCTAAACTTGTTCAATGCACTATCACGATCCCGTTGTTCCATCGCGCCGTGATAAAATTCATTGTAAATCCCTTTTTCATAAAGCTGGTTACTTACCCTTTCTACCGCTTCGCGATGATTACAGAAAACAATGGTGGAGCGATTGCCAATTTTACAGAGAAAGCGAAACAAAATGTCAAATTTATTTTCAGAATCCGACACTATCTTTTTGACATCTAAGGAATTTTTTAATTCCGTCTCCTGGGTCAGAAAAGAAAGTTTTTGCGCATTATTTAAAGCCAAGAAACCAGGTATATCCACTGCTTCCGTTGCCGAAGTCAAGACTTTCTTAGAAATATGTTTTAAAGATGTTAAAATAAATTCCATTTCGGCCAAAAAGCCCAATTCAAGCGATTTATCGAATTCATCAAGAACCAACAAGCGAATGTCTTTTGTCTGAATACTACCTCTTCTCAGATGATCGCACAGACGACCGGGCGTTCCTATGATTAATGCAGGGCTATCAATTAAGTTATTCTCTTCTATTTCCCGTTTATGTCCGCCATAGCAACAAGTAACTTTAAAACCAGTCTGCATTTTTTTAAATACCTGTTCTATTTGTAATGCCAACTCACGCGAAGGCACCACAATAAGTGCTTGTGTATGTTTAACTTGGGCTTTCAGTTGCAAAAAAAGCGGCAATAAAAATGCCAGTGTCTTTCCGGAGCCCGTTGCCGACAATAAAATCAAATCCTGATCTCGTTCATTTGCAGCCAAAGCTGCCTGTTGCATTTCATTAAGCGTCTGAATCTGTAAATTGTCTAATAGGGTCTGTAATTTTCCGTCCATAAAGGTAAATGTAGGGGGAATAATGGAGTTATTTTAAAAAATATTTTAATCTTATTAAACCTCTACAAAAGACGCAGGTCTAATAGATAGAATTTTGTTTTAATGATTTTTATGCAGCAGGGTTAAGAATAGGAAGGCGGTTCGATTATTTCGACCGCCTTTTCTATGTATGTCATCGTCCGTTATGCGCTATCAATTCTTTTAATGATTGGTTAAAATCTTTGAGTGCGATTAATTGCTCCAAATCAATCGGCATCCTGTATTGCCAATACTGATTAGGGTTTTCCGGATGATTAATTTGTTCATCTTCTACATTGGTAAAATGAAAAGCATCATTATTATTCAATAAATCTTGCATTAAAAAAATGCTCCACATGGCAGGCGATTGCAAGTGCTCTTGTATAATCAGCTTGTTCAACCAGCCCGGGCAATCTGCCTGAGACGGAGCAATGCCTTCTTGCGACAAGGCGTCATTATAAAAATGCTGCGCGCTGTCCCGGTTTAAACGAAGCCACCAACCCCTAATCGTACTAGTATCATGGGTGGAGGGTGATACTACACTTAGATAGGGTACCTTTTCCAAATGCTCAAATCCACTTCCCAATTGCTTCGGCATACGTTGTACATACAACCCCAACAAACCTAAATGCTGCATCACTTCCGGAACTGAATTAGGCACAAAACCTAAATCTTCCCCGCAGACCAACATATTTGTCGCATTCTTTATTGCCGGAAGCTTTTCCATAGCTTCCGATTTCCACAAGTCGTTCTGCCGACTAAAAAAGTAATCGTTGTATAAACTTAAAAGCCCGTTTTTAACCTCATTATTCAAATATTGGAAAGAAGAAGTGTGCTGCATGTTAAAGCGAAAATGGAAAGCATTTCCATCGTCCTGGACCGGAAGTAAAACCACATTTACCAGTAGTTCCATCAAAGACTGCAGCAACCACTTGTTGTAGGTGCTTTTTTCCAATGTATCAAAGTAATTAAGTAACTTACGTTGCGTGTCGAAAGCCTCTTTAAACAGATAAATGCCTTCTTCTTTTTCATCGAAATAAACAGTTACGACATTATCAAAAGAATCAACAAACATTTCTTTTAATAAGACAAAATGTACAAATGGTTTCCATAAACGCTCCAACGGAAAATGCACACCAACGCGGTATAATTCGTTCTTATCAATAGGAATAGCCGGATCAAAATGGCCCAAAATACCTTCCGTTGCCGAAACCGGAATACTCCAAATTCTAAAAAAACCAAGTACGTGGTCCAAGCGAATTGCATCAAAATATTGAGAAGTGTGTTGCAAGCGTTTACGCCACCAATTATATCCTTCGGCCTTCATCTCCGGCCAGTTATACGTAGGAAAGCCCCAATTTTGGCCGCTGACGGCAAAGTCATCGGGTGGTGCGCCGGCTTGCGAATTAGTATTATATAAACTTGTATTCACCCATACGTCGACACTATTTCTATAAACACCTATTGCTATATCTCCCTTCAACACCACTTGATGTTCATGTGCATAACTTACCGCATCTTTCAATTGGGTATGCAGATGATATTGTACAAAATAATGAATCATTAAGCCGTCTCTATCATCGGACATCAGTCTTTGCAACAATTCCTCGTCGAATGATTTTTCATTCCACTGCGAAAAATCCACTGTTTTAAACTGATCTCTTAAATAACAAAAACAAGCGTAAGGCTTCAGCCAGCTTTCATTTTCCGTATAAAATTTTTGGTACCCAACAGAGGAGAAAACGGTTTCCTTGGATAAAGGAAAGACTTCCTTCACAAACTGCCATTTAGCCATCAGGCACACTTCATAATCGACCTTATCTAAAGCGTTCAATTCAATACGCCTCCCTTCATATTTTGACAGCAAAGTTTTTTCTTCACCAGCAATGGCAGGTAAATACAAATACAAAGGATGCAATGCAAAAACAGAAATAGCTGCGTAGGGATAGGAATCTTTCCAGGTGCCGGTGGCAGTCGTATCATTAATAGGCAATAACTGCATTAATTTCAACCCCACGGACTGACACCATTTAACGGCTTTTTTCAAATCGTTAAAATCACCAACGCCAAAACTACTCTCAGAGCGCAAACTAAAGAGTGGCGTTATTACCCCCGCACCCCTCCAATTCCTTCAGTTGTTTCTAAAGAATCCATCATTTAATACAGCAGCTTTTGTCCCTGCTGCCGCATCTAACAAACGACGATTATCTCCTTGTTCAAATGCAATAAAAGATTTATTTTCTATATCGTAAATACCATATTTGTATTGAACAGGAGCAGAAGTTTGTGCCAGTGTGACATTTACTTTCCAAAAGCCAGATTCCGTATCAGGGAAAAGCAAAACGGCTTTTTCGGGATTCCAATTACTGAGGGCCGCATTATTGCCTAAGAGACAAACAATCTGATTTGCTGCTAATTGCGGCGCCTTTATCTTAAATTGATGTGTACCTTTTTTTAGTGCGGTCTTTTTAATAGACGCAATATGGCCGGGTATTAAAACTTTAAATACATCGGTTGAAAACGCATTTTGTTCAAACCCGCTGTAATTCCAGGCATCCGAAATATTCAGGGCATCAAGAGCGGATGGGACTTCTAAATGATACACAGCACTTTTCTCAAAACTGCCATCCTGATTCTTTATAATATAATAATAATTTAATCCTTTATCACCAAGTGTTTTTCTATCCAACTCAATATCTAATGACCAATGATTTTGATCGACATAGGCAAGTGCCAGCGCTTTATCATCACTATTTGAACCAAACGAAGGTTGATCTCCTACGATAAATATACTTTGCCCAAACGCAGTAGAATATATCAACTGAAAAGTAATAGACAGGGCATTGTTTTTGGCCACAGTCTTAATTGCTTTTGTTTTCCCAACCGGTTTTTCTACTTTCTTCGCAGTAGCGGGTTTTGACGTTTCCGCACCCACTGCATTGTTGGAGGCAGCCTTCTTGGCGATAGCTTTTTTCACGACTATATCTCCAGCTTTTTTTACAGTTTTTGTTGTTGCCTGAGTCCTTACAGTGGCCAATTTCTTCGGTGTTTTTTCTTTTTCGGGAGACATAGGAGTAAGATTAAAAATGATTGCTTTTACTAATTAATAAAAGAATTAATTTAAAAATTATTATAATGCAAATATACAACTTATTTCGGAATATGAATAAGGGTCTAAGGCGTGGTTACCGCTTCATTAATTTTCGAGACAGCCGAGGCGGGTATAGCCTTACCTTCAAATTCCACGCTACCCTTCATCGTAAAAACAATGTTCTTTGATTTTATCAGCCCGGAACCGGCATCCACCTTCATCTTTCCGGTTTGCAAGCCGGTGAATTTGGTCTCAAAAGTATGCCCGTCACTCTGTATCGATCCGGTTTGTTCGACAGAACCCGTCACCAGAATAATGATATCGTTGCGCAAAATATTTTGCACTTTATAATTATTCACTCTTTTGTTGGATTTATTGATGGTGGAGTCCTTCCAGACGTCCCCAATTTTTAAACTGTCTAAACGCTTATTCATAATCAGACTAAAATTATCCCCCACCTCGGCATCACCACCAGAAGAAAGAGAAAGGCTGCCTAAAACTGAACGTATTTTTCTTCCCATTTCTGTGGTATCCGTTTGAAGAATCACACCATTGCTATCCACGATCAATTGCGCATGCTTACCCACTATATCAAATAGCGGCTTCGCAAAAGTTGAAGTAGAATCTTGTTTCTGCTCGGAATTATATTGCAATTGCACACCCATTGTTTCCACTTCTGTATTCAATTTTGTAACGGAGACGTCGAAGCGAAACTGCCCCCCTACCGTATCTTTCAGAAAATATTCCGTATTAAAATCCGCATTTGTTTTATAGGAAACGTTTTGTTGTAAAATAGATAGATTGGTCTGGGTTTCTATTGTGCTATTCTTCTCAAACTTCTTGTAGGGCTTAAATAATTGATGAAAAGTATAATCAGCAGATGAATTCTTTGGCGCAAATAAACTATCTATTTCCTTCTGTTCTTCTGCTTTCGTTTCCGGTATGGCATTCCTTTTCGATTCGCTGTTCGCATTCATTATTTTCTTATGATTTTGGCGGGCAGAATCCGGTAACCTTTTGGTAAAAATATCGGCAATCGTATCTTTTGGAACAATTGAATCTACGACAGAGTTCTGCGGCAATGAATCAACAGTTTTTGGAGTAGAGACTAAAGTATTAGGCAACTTGTGTTTAGTGGCAGAGTCAATCGCTTTCTTGAGGAAAAGCGAACCGGTAGTCAGCTGAATGCCCTTATTTACAACCGTATCTTTAAGGGTAGTATTGGTGTCCGCTATTCTCTTCTGAACAGTCAGGCTAATCGAATTTTTAGGCAAAACCGGAGCTGTGGTATCTCTTGAAATGACGGTCGAATCTGAAATCTTGTTCAAAGAAAGCGAGTCCGCACCCTTTTTTATTAAAACGGTAGAAATAGAATCCTTTGTATGGCTAAATGTAGAGTCTTGTGCATAAGCAGTTGAAACAACAATAAAACATAAACACAATATCAATAATTTCATTCTATAATTAGCTTTTGCACATTGCATTAATGCAGTTTCCTTGCCAAAATTAACTTTAGTGTGTAAATCAAAACAAAACATTCACATAAATATTCTTTAAAACAAAAGTCTACAGCAAGCATTGATACCGCAAAACTTGCTGTAGCAATTATTTTATTCACCCAGGGCCTGTCTCAAATCTTCAATCAGGTCATCAGCGTCCTCGATACCTACACTCAAACGCATTAAAGAATCATTTAAACCATTTTTAATTCTCTCTTCACGGGGAATGGAAGCGTGCGTCATTCTCGCTGGGTGATTAATTAAAGATTCAACACCACCAAGACTTTCGGCTAAGGTAATAATCTTGGTAGATGTCACTACCCGATCTACTTCTTCTATCGAACCATTCTTTAGTTCAAAACTCAACATCCCCCCGAACTTACGCATTTGTTTTTTTGCAATGGCGTATGCTGGATGATCTTCAAAACCACACCAATGTACCACAGCCACTTTGGGATGATTGCGTAAAAAATGAGCAATCTTCTCACCATTTTCACAATGCCGGTCCATACGCACGTGCAAAGTTTTGATCCCACGTAGAATCAAAAAACAGTCCTGGGGTCCGGGAATAGCTCCACTACTTTTTTGAATAAAATATAATTGATCAAACAAATCCTTATCGTTCACGATAAGTGCTCCTAATACGACATCGCTGTGGCCACCGAGATATTTGGTGGCAGAATGCAAAACAATGTCTGCACCAAAATTCAAAGGATTTTGCAAATATGGAGAAGCAAAAGTATTATCCACACAAAGCCACGCACCTACTGATTTCGCCAGTTTTGCCACAGCTTCAATATCCGTAATATTAATAAGGGGATTGGTAGGTGTCTCTGTCCAAATAAGTTTGGTTTTTTTATTCAATAAAGGACGGATATTTTCAACATCCTTCATGTCTACATAATGAAACTGAATACCAAACTTCGCAAATAGTTGAGAAAATAAACGATAAGTACCTCCGTACATATCGGTAGCCGCTATCACTTCATCACCAGGGCTCAGCAATTTAATAACGGCATCAGTCGCAGCCACACCGCTGCTAAAGGCCAGTCCATATTTTCCATTTTCAATAGTTGCCAAAGCTTTTTCCAATGCCGCTCTTGTAGGATTGCCTGCACGCGAATAATCATAGCCCTTGGTAACGCCCGGTGATTGCTGTTTGAAGGTGGAGGTTTGGTATATCGGTGTCATAATAGCTCCTGTTTCAGCATCCGGTTCTACACCGGCGTGAATCATTTTCGTTGCAACTTTATAGTGCGCATTGTCATTTGTCATAGTTGAATAATAATTAATGTAAAGATGAGCAAAGGTAAAATTTATTACCAAGGATAGGTGTACTATTTTATAAAAGCCGCTATAAAGCAGGTTAAATTTATTGGCTTCGGAGCTGAAAACAGGCCTCTTTTAGGTGTCGGAGCCACCCCTGGCGCAACCAGTATAAAACTATCGGGCCGTAACGGGTTATGGCGAAAGTGACAAGGCTTGCGAGCTAGGAACAGGTCGAAAAAAGAATTTTGAGCCCTTCGACTATAAAGCTAGCGTAGCGAATTGCTCACCATAAATAACTGCCACCCAGATTTTCCTTCCCCGCATATTCTTTCTAGCTAAGCAGACTAGCGACGGGGCAGCTATAATTCTCTTAAAACAAATGCCTTTAATTTGGGAAAAAAGTCATCGTAGCATTCTTTCAGCAAAGGAATATTTTCTTCAAATGCCGCAAATACAAGGTTTCCATCAATCGATAAATATTTTGCCCGCCGAATAACATTATTGAAGCTATTTTTCATTTCCCAAGCAAAACGATAGTTATACAACCAATCATATTGCCGCATATGAGGAAATAATTGTGCAAATTTTGCCGGAAAATATGGCCGGTATTTTTCCAAAATACCATAAGTGTCTTGTGCAAAAATCTTCCATTCTTTTTCTGTTTTTTGCTCTTCATCATTCGCTATAAAATAATCAAAAGCCACATCGACAAAAGCACCGGCATACAACCTCACTAAAGGTTTGAAAACTTTCTTCGCCTCCATCACCACCGGATGCATATCGGTAAAAGTATCGATTTGCCTGTGCAACATTATGCCTTTTTTTATCCCTTCAGGATAATTGTCTTTCTGCTTCCCTTTCACAAAATCACTAATCATATTTCCGATTAAAATATCATCATGATTAAATGAAAGATAGGCGTGTGCGAGGAAATTCATTAATGATTATTAGATGAAAAATTTGATGATCAAAAAGTCAAAGGTTTTTTCAAGTCGTGACCGCTTCCTCACCAATTAGCTGTTATTGCATCCACTACCCGCTCGCCATCCATGGCGGCGCTGATAATACCGCCGGCATAACCCGCACCTTCTCCACAAGGGTATAGATTCGTCACCTGCGGATGTTGTAATGTTTGACTATCACGTGGAATGCGTACCGGAGAAGACGTTCGACTTTCAGTGGCTACCACAATGGCTTCATTGGAATAATAACCACGCATTCTTTTTCCGAAAGATTTTAACCCTTCCTGTAAAGTATCCGTGATAAAAGGAGGCAATACATTTGTTAATTCCGTCGAACGCAACCCGCGTATGTAGCTATTTTCAGGCAAATCAGCAGATTTCCTGTTCATACAAAAATCAATCAAACGTTGTGCCGGTGCGACAAAGTTTCCGCCACCTGCTTGAAAACATTTTTGTTCTATTCGTTGTTGAAATTTCATTAGCAATAACGGGTCATCAGCATGCGGATTTTCATCCTTAAAATATTGTAGAGCATCCGGGACGTCCACTTGCACGACCATTCCACTATTACCAAACGGGTTGTTACGCTTGCTGGGGCTCCAACCATTGACGACTAATTCTCCAGAAGAAGTACCTGCCGGAGCAATAATGCCCCCTGGGCACATGCAAAAACTAAACACCCCGCGTCCATTGACTTGTTCAACAAGACTATAGGAGGCCGGGGGTAAGCTGTTAGATTCAATTTCTGAGGAAGAGCAATGATATTGGATACTATTAATGAGCGCTTGTGGATGCTCGACACGAACGCCAAGTGCAAACGGTTTGGCTTCTATTAAAATATCTTTTCTATGCAATAATTCAAAGATATCCCGCGCAGAATGACCGGTAGCTAGAATGATCGCATCGGCTGAAAACCTGTCACCATCAGCCGTCTGTACGAATCGGATTTTATTTTTGTCAATGACAAAATCTACTACTTTTTTCTCAAATAAAAATCGCCCTCCGCAATTTACAATGGCTTCGCGCATAGCCGTGATAATCTGTGGAAGTTTATTCGTGCCAATATGCGGATGAGCTTCAAACAAAATCTTTTCTTCGGCACCAAATTGCACAAAGATGTTTAAAGCCCGATCAATACTTCCACGTTTGTTGCTGCGTGTATAAAGCTTACCATCGCTATAGGTACCTGCCCCACCTTCGCCAAAACAATAATTACTTTCCGGGTCGACAATGCCCTTTTTATTTAGTTCCGCTAAATCTCTTCGGCGTGATTTTACATCCTTACCTCGTTCTAAGATGATGGGCTGTATGCCTTGCTCTATCAGTTTAAGCGCTGCAAATAATCCAGCAGGGCCAGCGCCGATCACCAGCACCTTTTTAGTGGTATTTGTTACGTCTTTTAAAATGACACCTTTTGCAACTCTTTGCTGATAAGGTTCTTGAATAAAAGCATTTACAGTAAGGTTGACCCATACCTGTCGGCTACGGGCATCCAAAGATTTTTTGAGGATGATAAATCCCGAAATATTTCCCAATTGCTGATGAGTGCTTTCAGCAATTTTTTGAAGAATTATTTGTTCATCATTCGCCTCTAAAGGACGGAGACGAAGCTGTATTTTTTGTTGCATAATAAAGGTTAGGTTTTTATCCTAAAAAATTATTTCTGTTACGTACACAGGTAGGTTATCGTTTTATGGGCCCCTTAAAGCCAATATGTTTAAGCGACCATCATTTCACTACATTTACCATTTACTGCAGCAAAGATAATGAATGTAAAACTTCGAAATGGGAATCATAAAGCAAAGAAAAAGGGCATGCGCCCCAAAAGGCTTTAACAAATAACCCGTAAAGCAGCAACTGATTACCTGCAAAATCGGGGCGAGAACTTATAGGCCGTTTGCCAGACCCAAAGCAAAAAGTGGCTGGAGTTCTTTTCTCCAACCACTCGTCCTTTATTATTCACAAAAAAATTAGAATCTTACACCTGCCGTAATAAAGAATCCATTATTGGTAACGGTAGTACCATTTGAGACACCCCCATTATTTACATTCAAAAATCCTAATTGGAAACGGGCAGAGAACCCAAACTTGGGACCGGGCGTACCATCGTTAGGGAAATAATATTCCAGACCTACAATTCCGGAAAGATCACTTCTTTTCCAATCCGAAGTGACATCGGCTTTTGCATAATCGCTTTTGAAAGAGCCTGTCGGGGCGATATTAGCATTGAGCAAATAGCCATATTGCGGGCCAAAAAACAGACCTAGGCCGGTAAAAGGTTCACTATATTTAAACAGTAAAGGAACGCTCAAATAGTTCAAATTCAGATTTTTATTGCCATCATAAATTTGACTATCGTAATAAGTAGTACCCATATTACTATAAGTCAATTCCGGTTGGAAATACCATCCATAACTAATAGGGGCAATGACTGAAATACCTGCAATGCCGCCCGCCTTGGTCATATCAGAATAAGCATTCCCGTACGAGTCAGAGGTTGTTTGATTGGAGAGCGATAAACCACCAAATAAACCAATTCTGGTTTTTTCTATAATGGTATTGCCTTTACGTATTTGTGCAAAAGATACTGTCGTAACGAAGCTTAGGGCGATAACTAGTACTTTTTTCATTTTTTCTATTTTAATAGTGTAAATATAAAACAATCACTTACATAGTTTGAATAAATAAATCGATTTTAGTTTAAAAGAAAATTAAAAATTCATAAATAATATTTAAACGACTAATAAACTACATCCACGAATGTCACTATTGTCCAATCTGCCCCAGACTTCAAAATAATCTTTTTCAATGATTCCGACATCTTCCGTGGCGATAAAGGAACAACTATAAATATTCGCCAGATCAACAATATTTAACAAGCCTTTGCCCCTGTCGCTTATCGATAGAGGGTCGGTTTCGTCACGCACCAATACTTTCATCCATGGGGGACATTTATATCTTCCATCACCTTTTGAATAGGCTTGGCTCAAAAGTTCAGTCATTCCATATTCGGAATGAATTTTTTCGACACCAAAACTCCTTCCTAACATATGATGTGTTTCGGCTCTTGTTAATTCCTTTCTTCGGCCTTTCATTCCACCTGTATCCATCACGATGGTATTTTTTAATTGCAAAGGGTGCTGATCGGCAAAATCAAGTAGCGCAAAAGTCACACCCAATAAAAGTGTTTTCTGCTTTTTATGCTCTAAATCGGCCAACAGTTGCGCCAACTCCTCAAAATTGTACAAATAAAATCCACTTTTTTCGTGCCCGGAAATAGTCATTAAATCATGGACCATTTTTATTAACGAAGAATTTTTTCTTTCAAGATAGGCAGGTAACAAGCCTACAATACAGTACTCGTCTATATTTCCATAAAACTGTTCAAAAGCTTTTACAAAGCTCTGCTCATATATTTTTGCTTCTTTTATGTAGTGTTTGCTGTTGATAGTTTGGGTAGTTCCGCTACTTTCAAAAATGAGTTCGGGTTCAAAATCACCACAAACAACTTTATTCGTTTTAAAAAAAGAAATAGGTAAAAAAGGAATATCTGTCATCACTTTTACCGATTTTGGCTCAACACCCAAAGCGTCACACCAATCCCTATAGATTTTATTTTGCGCATATTGAAATTGAAAAAGCGACAATACATTTTCCAAATTTATCGCATTCGCCGAAAAGATATCGATAGCCGGTTTCTGAACAATCATATTGCTGGCAAAATTAAAGGATTTGTTCGTCCTGATATAATTAAAGGACCAAAAAATAGCAACACCATAGCCATGTTTTCAAACAAGAGCTACCACTTATCACTTTTTTCAATATCAATAAAAGAAATAATGTATTTTTATAGCAGTATTTTTATTATTGTAATAACTATTGCTTCGATTCGAAGACTAAACTAAAAAAAATGAAAAAACAACTGCTGTTATTGGTATTCCTATTTTCGGCTGTAATGGCTTTCTCGCAGATTACCCCCTTATGGATGCAAACGCCGTCTATTTCTCCCGACGGTAAAACAATCGCGTTTGAATACAAGGGGCATTTATATACGGTTAATGCTTCCGGCGGAGCAGCGCAACCACTCACTATTGAAGCATCACACGATATGATGCCGGTATGGAGCCATGATGGAAAATATATTGCTTTTGCCAGCGACCGTTACGGAAATTTTGACATTTATATTATGCCGGCAAATGGTGGCACTGCCAGGCGTCTTACCTATTTTAGCGGCAACGATTATCCCTACGATTTTTCCCCGGATGACAAATCCGTTTTATTTGCATCAGCGCGCAATGCACCTGCCAAAAGTGTGCGATTCAGTATTGCACTATTTAAAAATATTTATACCATCCCCGTAACCGGCGGGAGACCTTTATTGGTAAGTGCCGCGGGTATGGAGAACGCCCGCTATAATAGCACCGGAAGCGAAATCGTGTTTGAAGACATTAAAGGTTATGAAGATGCATTACGTAAGCACGCCACTTCTGCTGTAACCAGAGACATCTGGATAATGGATGTCGCCAATAATACCTATCGCAAAATAAGTGATTTTAATGGAGAAGACCGTAATCCTGTCTTCAGTAGTGACGATAAAACCGTCTATTATTTAAGCGAAAAGAGTGGTACACTAAACATATATAGCACGGACGTCAATTCTAATGCCGCCGAAAAACAATTAACGAGCTTTAAAGAGAATCCGGTAAGATATCTCAGCAATTCCAATAACAACATTTTATGCTTTACCTGGAATGGGGAAATATATACCATTAAAGGTGATGGTGCCCCACAAAAAGTAGCCATTCAAATCAATAATGACGGTGGCGGTGCTATAGAAAAGAAATTACACGTTGGCGGAAACGTTAGCGAATTTACGGTAAGCCCCAACGGAAAAGAGGTGGCATTTGTCAATAGGGGTGAAATATTCGTTTCTGCTGTTGAAAATGGGGAGACTAAACGTATAACCAATACTCCCCAGCAGGAGAGAATGGTGCAGTGGAGTCCGGATGGCAGAAGTCTTATTTATGCGACCGAGCGTGGAGATAGTTGGGACATTTACAAAACCTCTATCGTAAGAAAAGATGAGCCTTATTTTTATGTTTCTACGCTATTGAAAGAAGAGCCTATAATAGCTACGGACAAAGAGGAATATCAACCTAAATATTCGCCCAACGGTAAGGAGATAGCTTATATCGAAGAGCGCAATATTCTGAAAGTATATAATATCGCTACTAAAAAAACGGTTACTCTTTTGCCGCCGGGACATAATTATTCTTATTCTGACGGGGATTGGGATTTCTCCTGGAGTCCGGACAGCAAATGGATTATTACGGATGACGAAAATGGCTATTTCGCATCCAGCAATGCAGCCCTAATAAAAGCCGATGGTTCTCAAAAAATCATTTATCCGGTAAGCAGTGGTTTTGGCGAAGCAAATAATAAATGGGAAATGGGTGGCAAAATGCTGACGTGGCTGAGCGATAAACTGGGTCGTAAATCACTAGCGGATCAGGGTAGTCGCGAGGTAGATATATATGGCGTATTCCTTGACAAAAAAGCATATGATGAATACATGCTTAGTAAAGAGGACTTTGCATTATTAAAAGATACAGAAAAGAACGGCGATACCACAAAAACGAATACCGACGATACAAAAAAAGAAATTGCAGAAAGTAAATCAGGTAAGAAAGCCGATAACAAAGACTCTACAAAAGATTTGAAATTAGACCTTACAGATCTGGAAAATCGCGAAGTGCGCTTGACGATCAACAGTTCATCCATCAGTGATTACGCTTTAAATGATGACGGTTCTAAAGTATATTACTTAGCTGCTTTTGAAAAGGGTTATGACCTTTGGGTTACAGAACCCCGCACACACGACACTAAAATTTTGGCCAAACTTAGTGGATCGCCCAGCAGCTTAGAAATAAGCAAAGACGGCAAAAGCCTTTTTCTAAGTTCAGGGGGTGGTCTGATGAAAGTAGACGCCGAAAGCGGAAAAGTAACTCCCATTAAAATTGATGGAAGCATGCTGCTGGACGCATCGGCAGAACGCGCTTATATTTTTGAACACGCCTGGCGGCAAATAAAGAAAAAATTATTTGACCCCAAATTAGGGAATGTTAATTGGGACAATTATAAAACAGTTTATGCGCGCTTCTTACCCCATATCAATAATAATTACGACTTCCAAATACTACTGAGTGAAATGTTGGGAGAGCTAGATGTTTCACACTCTGGCGGCCGTTATTATCCTAATGACCCAAATGGTGATAAAACAGCGGCATTGGGCTTATTATATGATGAAACCTATAAAGGAGATGGCTTAAAAATAACCGAGGTAATCGCTGGTGGACCTATTGACATCGCCAAAAGCAAAATTAAATCCGGCGATATTCTGGAAGCCATTGATGGCGAACACATCACCAGTAATACAAATTGGGAAAAACTATTAAATAACAAAGAGGGGAAAAACACCCTTCTCTCCTTTTCCGACAATGCGGGAAAATGGCAGGAAGTAATACGGCCCATTTCTCTGCGTGAAGAGTCGGGCCTTATGTATAAACGCTGGACGAATATTATGGAAAAAATGGTAGACAAGTTAAGCGGCGGAAAGATTGGCTATGTGCACGTTGAAGGCATGAACGACGGCAGTTTCCGTGAAACTTTTGATAAAGTGATGGGCAAAGACAGAGATAAAAAGGCACTCATCGTTGATACAAGATTCAATGGCGGCGGCTGGCTGCACGATGATCTAGCAACGTTCTTATCCGGCAAAAGCTATTTGAAATTTGCCCCTCAGGGTAATTTACTAAAAAGCGGAGAACCTATAAACAAATGGCAGAAACCAAGCTGTGTGCTAATGAGTGAAAGCAATTATAGCGATGCTTATATTTTCCCGTATGTATATAAAGAGTTGGGCATAGGCAAATTAATAGGGATGCCTGTAGCCGGTACGGGTACAGCGGTGTGGTGGGAAACGCAAATTGATCCTACCTTGATTTTCGGCATTCCAATGATTGCGACAATTGGAAAAGAAAATCGTCCAACAGAGGGCCTGCAACTAGAACCGGACATCCGTGTGCCTTTGCCTTATGAAGACTTTCTCAACGGCAAGGACGATCAATTGGACGCGGCTGTTAAAGAAATGCTGAAAGAATCAGCACAGCAATAATATCAATAACTTTTCCAAAAAACTAAATTCAAAGCAGCTATCTCCACGGTGGCTGCTTTTTTGGCATTTAATTCGTCAAGAATTCAAAAATGAATTAAGTAAATAGCTACACTAATTGCTTTAATTTTGTTGGGTATTAAAAATTATCCCAGTTGAAAAATAAAATCTTTCAATCTATTTTCTTCGGCAACTACTTTGTTGGTCTTTTGGCGATTGCACTAAATATTGAATCTACTTTAGAATTGGGATTACCCTTTAATACATTTCTTTATTTTATACTAATATTTGCCGCACCGACGGTTTACTATACGTATGCTTACACCTACGCAGGGGTTTATAAATTACATACCAATCCGCGGTCACATTGGTATTTTGTAAATAAGAAATTTGTAAAATGGAGCCAAATAATTTTAGCGATTACAAGTCTAATTATCCTTATTTATCTTTCTATCCTATATGTCGATAATTTAAAGGTTCTTCCTTTTAGTTATTGGCTTTCTGCTTTCGTTATTATTCTTGCCGGCATATTGTATTATGGCCTATTGCCAAAATTTATTTTCAAATATAATTTACGCAATACGGGATGGCTAAAAGCTTTTGTCATTGGATTTGTATGGGCTTGTACCGCGAATGTCTTACCGCTGCTTATGCTGAGAATTGAATACAGGGGTCAATATCCTATTTCTAATTTATGGATTTGGTTGTTTATCAATAATTGGATGTTTTGCACTGTAAATGCTATTATGTTTGATATAAAGGATTATCCCACAGACGCGAACAAGCATTTAAGGACATTTATCGTAAGTTTCGGCTTACGCAAAACCATTTACTATATTCTTATACCTCTTTCTATTATTGGAATGTTGGCATTCTTTGCATTTGGTTTGATTAACCATTTTAGCTTTATGCAACTATTTTTTAAAACTTTACCATTTATACTCACCATTTATTTGGCTTACCGATTGCATAAAAGACAATCCAACATTTTTTATCTGGTGGTCATTGATGGCCTCATATTGTTCAAGGCCATTTGCGGTATCATTGCCGTCCATTTTGCCTACTAAAATGAAGAGAAAATATACCAATAATTACGATAAAATTGCGCCAGTCTACGATTTGCTGAGTAGGTTGGTTTATTTTAATGCACAAAGATCTGCGCAGATAAACCAACTAATATTTCTGCAACCAAATAGCCGGATTCTTATTATAGGTGGTGGTACCGGTTGGATTTTAGAGGCAATCACAAAAAGATACAATGCTGGTTTAGAAATTGTTTATGTAGAAATTTCCAGGAAAATGATGCAACTGGCCAAATCCAGAAACTATGGAAACAACCAAGTCCTTTTTTTAGAAAAGGACTTGGCAGATTATCATTGCGATACAAAATTCGATGTGGTAATGACCGCATTTTTATTTGATAATTTTACAACGAAACAAACAAAAAATGCATTTCCTCAGATAGATTCATTATTAGGTAAAAGTGGCCTGTGGCTCTATTGTGACTTTTATTTAAATACAGAGAAAGGAAAATGGTGGAAATCCGCAATGATAAAAATGATGTACTTTTTTTTTAGAACTTTCGGGATGGTGGAAACAAACAATTTAATAGACATGTACCCTTATTTTGCTGCTTACAATTACATCAAAAAAGAAGAATCTTTTTATTATCATAGCTTTATTCAATCGATCGTATATACAAAAGTCTGAATTTACTTTTGAAGATTCCCTCATTATATAAATCCCCATCGGCACAAACCCGGGGTCGGTGAATCCAATGACCACAAAAATCCGATTTATCATATCTTTGCCTTAAATAGGATTAATTCAAACAACCTCAATAATAATTATGGCAAAGCCTAAGAAAACAAAAGAAACAAAATCATCTATCTTGAACGATACTTCGTTATCCTTTTTAAAAACCTATATTAACAACGCTTCCGCTGTCGGCTTTGAAAGTAGCGGTCAAAAATTATGGCTCGATTATTTGAAACCATATATTGACGATTATTTTACCGATGCTTACGGAACGGCTGTTGGTATTATAAATCCTGAGCATCCATTTAAAGTAGTGATAGAAGCGCACGCTGATGAAATCAGTTGGTTTGTTAATTATATCACCGAACAAGGCTTTATTTATGTAAAAAGAAATGGTGGTGTAGATCACCAGGTTGCACCTGCAAAACGCGTATGGATTCATGGTAAAAAAGGTCCGGTTAAAGCCGTTTTTGGTTGGCCGGCTATACATACAAGACATAATCCGGATACAAAAGAACCTCAACCCAAGCCCGATAATTTATTTTTAGATTGTGGTGCAAAAAGCAAAAAAGAGGTAGAAGCATTAGGTATCCATGTAGGCTCCGTTATCACTTATGAAGATGGTTTCGACCAGTTGGCCAATGGTCATTTTATTGGTCGTGCTTTTGACAACCGCATCGGCGGATTTATGATTGCACAGGTGGCAAGACTGCTGAAAGAAAACAAGCAAACTTTGCCATTTGGTTTGTATATCGTCAATGCCGTACAAGAAGAAATCGGTTTGCGGGGTGCTGAAATGATCGCACGGCGTATCAAGCCAAACGTAGCCATCATTACCGATGTTACACACGATACACAAACTCCTTTCATCAACAAAAATATTGAAGGCGATACCGCCTGTGGCGAAGGTCCGGCGCTGACCTATGGGCCGGCAGTGCAAAATAAATTATTACAATTCATCCAAGATGTAGCCAAGAAAAACAAGATTGATGTGCAGCTACGCGTCACCAGCCGCAGCACCGGAACTGATACAGACAGCTTTGCATACGCCAATGATGGTTGTCCTTCTGCGCTAATTTCTATTCCGCTACGCTATATGCATACGACTGTAGAGATGTTGCACAAAGATGACATTATCAATACTGTTCAACTGATGTATGATACCCTCAAAGCACTTACGCCTGGGACTAGCTTTAGTTATTTTGATTAAGTAAATTGATATGCTCTGAGGTTACCAACGCTAAAGAACATAGAAAATTCATCGAATTTACTTTAGGGCAAAGACCAGCAAATGCAGGGGTCCGCCTATTTAATAATCAAAATGATTAACATGAATTCGGACAACATTTATTTTCAGACGAAAAAAATTATAAAAAATTTTTTATCCGCCAGTGTATTTTTTCTTTCGTTTTTAGGCGTAGTATTTGGTCATAATATTGCAAATTATCATTATGATTTTAATAAGCGTTGTGATAAGGCTTATGAATCCATCATGTCGCTGCAAATGAATGAGGGCCGCAGACTCATAGCAATAGAAGAACAGCAAAATCCGACAAACTTAATTCCTGTATTCCTTGCTAACTATGCCGATTTTCTGACCCTAATTTTCAATGGCTCCCCACAAGAATATGCAACGTGGAAGCCTTTGATGGAAGACAGAATGAATAGATTAGATAGGGGTGATAAATCTTCTCCGTGGTATGGCTATTGTAAAGCGACCATGAATTTTCAAGGAGCATTTATTCATCTTCGTTTCAACGAGTTTGTATCCGGCGGCTTTCAATTTAGAAAATCATTCTTACAATTAAAAAATAATCAGAGCAAATTTCCCCAATTTAAATATAACCAGATTCTGCTTGGTCTAGAGGAAGCAATAATCGGAAGCGCCCCTGATAGTTATAAGTGGATAACGAATTTATTAGGGATGAGAGGAAGTATTAGAGGCGGGGTATCTAAATTAGTAAACTTTTTAAATCATAGTGACGATAATGATACACATCTAAAAATAGAAACTATCCTCTATTATTGCTATCTGAAGTTTTACCTTTTAGAGGATAGAGAGCAGACTTGGAATTATATCAATGACAGCAAACTAGATACAAAAAATAATCTTCTGTTTGCCTATATGAAAGCCAACCTGGCCTTAGACGACAATAAAGCTAGTTTAGCCGAACAGACATTACAAGCGAGAAACCAAAGCAGTGCCTATTTAGATGTGCCTTTATTTAATTGCCAATTAGGAATAGCCCTATTGGACAAAATGGATGAGAATACAGTAATCTATCTAAAAAGGTTTATCAACGAGTATAAGGGCAGTGTATTTTTGAAGAATGCTTACCAAAAACTCAGTTACTACTATTTAATAAAAGGAGAAATCAAGAATGCTTTATTTTATAAACAGAAAATTTTACAAACAGGAAGTTTAGAAGTAGATGCCGATAAATATGCACAACGTTATGCGAAATCACCTAATTTCCCCAATGTACTATTACTGAAAGCTAAATTATACTGTGATGGGGGCTATTATACTAAAGCATTGGACGAATTAGCCACGCAAAAACCAGCGGAACTAGGAAGTCTTGCAGAAAAATTAGAATATTATTACCGCTATGGACATATATGTAATTTAACAGGAAAGAAAGAGGCCGCCATTTCCTGCTATAATGAAACAATAAAATTAGGTCAGGAAAGCCAGGAACAATTTGCGGCTAGATCGGCTTTGGAATTAGCTCAGCTTTACGAGAATCTAGGTCAGAAAAGCAAAGCCATACAGGATTATTCGTTATGTTTATCTATGAAAGATCATGATTTTCAGTCCTCAATAGACCAGAAGGCTAAATCAGGCATGAATCGATTAGGGAGATAATCAGAAAATAGAAAATAGCCGGTACATAATTGTGAATAAAGTTGAGTACCATTGAGCAAAATGCTTTCTATATTAGAAACCAAATATTCCACTA
>NZ_JBNQGD010000059.1:0-2053 GCF_050436765.1 Arachidicoccus sp.
AAAAACATTGGGTAAGCTGCGTAAATACGATTCTAGTGCGGATCGGAATCGCGCGTTTAGAAAAACTTCTTTGACGTCCGGTGCTGTTTTTGCCGCCGCAGCGCCTGCTTGTTCGAGATTTATGAAAATTTAGGGCCATATTTCTAAGAGTGTAAAGAAAAATAAATGTATGCATACATTTTTTCATACATTTTTTTACATGAAATAAATGTATGAAAATGCAAAAATGCACTTTTTTTTGCAAAAATGCAAAAATCTCAATTTTTAGACAGTTTGTTAAGTAAAACGGGCGGAAAAGTCGATAAAAATGTGGTGGCGGGAGGATGCAAAAGTCCTACCTTAGTAAGGATAAGAAACCGATTTCGGAGCGGGTTTTGGAGGTGTTTATAGCGGGAAGCGCGTGAAAAATATAGAAATGCGTAGTTTTTGAAAAAAAAGGAAAAATTTTTTAAATTGTGTGGGCGGAGTCGAGGCAGGGATGTTTCGAGACCCGTGAAAACGAGTTCTGAAGGTGGAAAGAGGAAATAGTTGGAAAATAATGAAAAAAGTGTATTGTTCCGAGCAGAGCAGAATTACAGTAAGATTATGACGGCGTGTGTGGGCAGGAAGAGGAGGCGCGTGGCGGGCGCGAAAAAGCAATTATAGCCCGAGGGAAGTGCTTGCTCGAGTTCCCGTTAACCGGACTGAAAAACATTGGGTAAGCTGCGTAAATACGATTCTAGTGCGGATCGGAATCGCGCGATAAGAATAGTTAAGTTGTATTTTAGGGTATAGCTTAGTTGGCAGAGCGGCGGACTTTGACTCCGTTAGTGGGGGTTCGATACCCTCTACCCTAAAAGCTGTTTGCCGGGCACGAGTAAATAGTGGCGTTAACCTGGTTACAGGTTTGGGTGATTAGCTTAATTGGCAAAGCGTCTCGTTTACACCGAGAAGAGTGGGGGTTCGATTCCCTTATTGCCCTTTGTGTTAATGTTGATAAACCTTTATATTGCTTAAGTAGCTCAGTTGGTTAGAGTGTGGGACTGAAAATCCTAAGGTCGGCGGTTCGATACCACCCTTAAGCACGTTTCGATAAGATCATACTTAGGAAAAGCCCTGTGGCGAAATTGGCAGACGCGGTAGACTTAAAATCTATTTTTTGTGGGTTCAAGTCCCTCCAGGGTTATTCGCAGCGGTGTAGTAAGGGTTGGTGGCAGAGTGGCCGAATGCGTCGCATTGCTAATGCGAAGTTTCCGTAAGGTTACCGTGGGTTCGAATCCCACCCAACCCTCCTGCGGAATTTTTGTTCGTTTTGGTTATTGGAATAATTAAAGACGTAGCTTAACTGGCAGAGTGGCGGTCTCCAAAATCGCCGGCGTGGGTTCGAATCCCACCGTCTTTGCATAGCGGGGTCCGCCGGGGTGATTAGCTTAATTGGCAAAGCGTCTCGTTTACACCGAGAAGAGTGGGGGTTCGATTCCCTTATTGCCCTTTACTCAGCTTCCATCCTGGGGATTTGTTGTTGATAAACATTATTTATTTATTATTAGCGAAGTTGCGCCCTTCGTCTAGTTTGGTTAGGACACCAGCCTTTCAAGTTGGGAACGTGGGTTCGAGTCTCGCAGGGCGTACGTATTTTGTTTGGGCGCATAGTTTTAATTGGCAAAACGGCGGGCTTTTAATTCGCGATTTTGGGTTCGAGTCCCAATGTGCCCACCGGCGCGTTCCGTGCTATTTTATTGATATTTTATCTAAGGTGAAATAGTTTAATTGGCAAAACGGCGGATTCATACCCCGCTATTATGGGTTCGATGCCCATTTTCGCCTAAGCAATGCGGTTTTAAACGGGGGTATAGTTTAATGGTAGAATCCTTGATTTGCACTCAAGGGGTGTCGGTTCGATTCCGGCTATCTCTATTTTATGTCTACTAAAAAAGGGTATGGCTTAATTGGTAGAGTAGCGGTCTTCAAAACCGTTGGCGCGGGTTCAAGTCCCGCTACCCTTGATTGTTTTCGGGTAAAAGCCCTGTGGCGAAATTGGCAGACGCGGTAGACTTAAAATCTATTTTTTGTG